>NZ_MWJN01000100.1:0-33233 GCF_002027145.1 Microbispora sp. GKU 823
CCCATGATCGCCGGAGCGGCGATGGCCTTCTCCAGCGTCTTCGTCGTCAGCAACAGCCTCAGACTCCGCCGCTTCCGCTGACGGGTTCCGCGGCCGGGTCGTCCACAGCCTGTGGACGACCGGCCGCAGTCATGTGAGCGCCCGGCCGGCGGGCGTCAGCGGCGCAGACGGCGGCCGGTCTCCTCGGTCACCTGTCGCAGGACCTCCGCGAGTTCCGGATGCTCCGTCAGGAGGTCCTCGATTCGCGCACGCCAGGCGCCCACCTCGGCGGACAGCGCGTCCTCGCGAGGGCCCCGCACAGGCTGGGCCTCGCCTCGCCGCAGGCGGATGCGGGTGCGGGTCAGGGCCAGTTCGTATGTCTGCCCGAGACGGCGTCCGAGCGTCTCACCGAGCCACCAGTAGGTGTCGTCCGTCGCGGCCGCGACGAACACCCTGGCGCTCTCCCACGCCACACGTTCCCTGTGGATGACAGCCACGTGATCGACGGTACGTCCGGACTTCACGGCGGGCAATGGCCCTGCGCCGTCGGTTCTCACCGGGGTTTTGGTGCTTCGCCGGGAGCGGCCTGAGTTTGTCACAACCTGGACACGGATACGAAGAGTAACGATCGAACACGATTAGTTACATCTGAGATGAGGAATCTTCATGCACCGCCCTTTCCGCCTTCTGTCCCTGGCCGCCCTGACCTGCGCGGGCCTGCTCGCCACCGCGCCCGCGTACGCGGACTGCGGGTGTGACACGCCGAAGGCCGCCAAGCCCTCGGCCGCCGCCCTGGATCTCGGCGCGAAGGTCGACGCGGGCCTCGACCTGGGCCTCGACCTCGGCGTCGCCCTCGGCCTGAACGTCGACCTCGGCCTGAACGCGAACGCCGGCGTCGGCACGGGCGCGGGGACCATGAGCTGCGGCAAGCCCGTGGTGCTGCGCCATTGCCGCTGACGGGGCGGCGGGCGTGACCCGGCCGGCGCCGGGTCACGCCATCAGAAAAAACCTCGTGCACGATTGGACCGTTCACGTGCGGATGGCGGACCGGGCTCCTAGAGTGGAAGGATGACCAGCACCACGAGCGAGCAGCGGCCTCCCCGCATACTCGACGACAAGATGTGCTTCGCGCTCTACGCCGCCTCCCGCGCCGTCACCGGCCTCTATCGGCCCCTGCTCGACGAGATGGGTCTCACCTACCCGCAGTTCCTGGTCCTGCTGGTCTTGTGGGACGGCCCCGCGGAGGGCGTCACGGTCAAGGAACTCGGCGCCGCGCTGCACCTCGACTACGGCACGATGACGCCACTGCTCAAGCGTCTGGAGGCCAACGGCCTGCTGCGCCGGGAGCGCCGCGCCGACGACGAGCGCACGGTGCAGATCACGCTGACCGAGAAGGGCGCCGGGCTGCGGGAACGCAGCGACGATATCTTCGCTGCGGTCGGCGACGCGATGGCGCTCGACCCTGAGGAGTTCACCCGCACGCTCGCCACGCTGCGCCGCCTGACCGCCAACGTCACGGCCTACACGAACCGGCGGAACTGAGGGCCGCACTCACCGCCCAGCCGGCGCCCCCGCCGTGCTGCGCGAGAATCCACGCCCGAGCGCTCGTTCAAGGGCGATACGGGTGAGCCAGCCGAGGGCGGCGGTGAACAGCGGCGGCCACACGATCGGGCCGAAGCTGTAGGCGACCAGCACCACGAGCGGGATCCACACGCGGTGGACGGCCTGGTAGAGCACGCCAGGCGGACGAACCCCGGCGAGCCGCGCCAGGTCGGCCAGTGCGAAGAACACGAGCGCGGCGACGGTGGTCGGCACGCCGTACTTGACGCTCTCGAAGACCGCGAACGCGGCCAGGAAGAGCGCGATCACGCCCCAGCCGATCCGCCGCACCCGGCCACCGCCTTTCCACACCGACCGCATCGCCGAATCGGGCAGGTGTCACCTCGCTGAGCGCGGGGGTCGAACCCGGGAGTCCGCGAGCGAACCGTAGCCCGGTTCACCTGCACCCCTTGACGATCTACTCAACCGCGACCTTACCGGCAGGAGGTCCCAGGCGGGGTACGGCGAGGGCGGTTACCTTGCGCGCAAGTTAATTGTGCTCTAGTGTCTAGCGCGCAGGAGGAAACCGGTTGCGAGGCCGGGTCACGCACTGGAGATCAGAAGGAGCGCGTCATGGCGTACATCACCGTCGGCCAGGAGAACAGCACCGACATCACCCTGTACTACGAGGACCACGGCAGCGGGCAGCCCATCGTGCTCATCCACGGCTACCCGCTGGACGGCCACTCGTGGGAGAAGCAGATCCCCGCCCTGCTCGACGCCGGCTACCGCGTCATCACCTACGACCGCCGCGGCTTCGGCCAGTCGAGCCAGCCCACTGTCGGCTACGACTACGACACCTTCGCCGCCGACCTGAACACCCTGCTGGAGACCCTCGACCTGCGCGACGTGATCCTCGTCGGCTTCTCCATGGGCACCGGCGAGGTCGGCCGCTACCTCGGCACGTACGGCTCGGCGCGGGTGGCCAAGGCCGCCTTCCTCGCCTCCCTCGAGCCGTTCCTGCTCAAGACGGAGGACAACCCGGAGGGCGTGGACGGCAGCGTGTTCGAGGGCATCCTCGAAGCCGTCACCAAGGACCGCTACGCCTACTTCACCGACTTCTACAACGCCTTCTACAACACCGACGAGAACCTCGGCACCCGCCTGAGCGAGGAGGTCGTCCGGGCCAACTGGAACACCGCCGCGGGCGCCTCGTGGTACGCCTCGTCCGCCGCGGTCCCCACCTGGACGACGGACTTCCGGGCCGACATCCCCAAGATCGACGTCCCCACGCTCATCGTGCACGGCACCGCCGACCGCATCCTGCCCATCGAGTCCACTGGCCGCCCGTTCCACCGGGCGCTCCCCCAGGCCGAGTACGTCGAGATCGAGGGCGCCCCGCACGGCCTGCTGTGGACCCACGCCCAGGAGGTCACCGACGCGCTTCTCGCCTTCCTGGCGAAGTGACGCGCAGGCGGGGATATCCCGTCCTGAGATCGTTGTCGGGTGTTCACCCTCACGTCCGTTTCACGGAAGGAGGGGTTCAGGACGAGGAAATGGGATCACATGGCCTGCCGTATGCACCGAAAGGTACGTCTGTGAGTTCCTCCCTCTCCCGCCGCGACCTCATGCGCTCGGCCGCCGCCGGCGGCCTCGGCATCGCCATCGCGGGCAGCATCGAGGCCATCGCCGGCCCCGCTGCCGCCCAGGCCGCCCAGGCCGGGGTCGGCAAGACGATCGGGTACGGCCCGGTCGTCGCCGACCCCGCCGGTCTGCTCGCCCTGCCCAAGGGCTTCTCGTACAAGATCGTCGCTCAGGCCGGCAAGACGGTGCTGGAGTCGGGCGAGCCGACCCCCAGCGACGCCGACGGCACCGGCTGCTTCCGCGGCCGTGACGGCTGGGTGCTGGTGAACAACCACGAGATCGGCGGCGGCGAGCCCTACGGCGTGCCCGCTCTGCCCGGCCTGACCTACGACCCGGGCGCGAAGGGCGGCACGACGACCATCGAGGTCGACAGGGACGGCAACCGTGTCCGCGAGTACGTCAGCGTGGCCGGCACGCACAACAACTGCGCGGGCGGCATCACGCCGTGGGACACCTGGCTGACCTGCGAGGAGACCGAGCAGCGGGCCGGCGGGGCCTTCCAGAAGGACCACGGATACGTCTTCGAGGTCGACCCGTTCGACCGCGAGGCCAACAAGAACCCGGTGCCGCTGAAGTTCCTCGGCCGCTACTCCCACGAGGCCGTCGCGGTCAACCCGCGCAACTCCGAGATCTACCTGACCGAGGACGCGAGCGGCCCGAACGGCCTCTACTTCCGCTGGACCCCGCCCCACGGCTTCCGCGGCCGCAAGGGCGCCCTGCGCGCGCTCGCCCTCGGCCCCGGCGGCGACACCGCGGGGAAGCTGCAGGCCATGCGGTGCCGCAAGGGCAGCAGGCACATCGCCGACCTGTCCGAGGCGACCCAGCCGGGCACCCGTTACAAGGTCGAGTGGGTCGACGTGCCGGACCGGGACGCCAGGACCACCTCGGTGCGCAAGCAGTTCACCGACGACCAGATCACCCGCAGCCGCAAGCTGGAGGGCGCCTGGTGGGGCGACGGCGGCGCGTACTTCGTCGCCAGCTACGCCCGGCACGACGACGGCAGCGTCAACGAGCACGACGGCCAGGTCTGGTTCTACGACCCCGAGTCGGAGACCGTCACGCTCAAGACGATCTTCGGCGTCAACCCCGACCCGGAGCAGGACACCAACTACGACGGGCCGGACAACATCACCGTCTCACCGTACGGCGGCGTCATCCTCGCCGAGGACGGCGAGGGCCTGTCGCACCTGGTCGGCGTGACCGACAAGGGCACGCCCTACCCGATGGCCCGCAACGAGCTCAACGACAGCGAGTTCACCGGGCGACGTTCAGCGACGACGGCCGCATCCTGTTCGCCAACATCCAGACCCCCGGCTACGTCTTCGCGATCACCGGTCCCTGGACGCAGAAGCACAACGGCCACGGGCACCACTGACCCCGTGACACGACCGCCCCACCGGCACCGGTGGGGCGGTGCTGTGTTCCCGCTCGGTTTCAGGCGAGTAGCGCGGCCAGGGCGAATCCGGCGGCGGCGGCGAGGAGGCCGAGGACCAGGCTGCCGAGCGCGTTGAGCCCGGCCTCCAGGACCGAGCCCTCCTCCAGCAACCGTACGGTCTCGAAGCCGAACGTGCTGAACGTCGTGAACGCGCCGCAGAAGCCGGTGCCGAGCAGGGTGACCACCACGGCGGGCAGCCCGAGGTCGTCCCGGGCGCCGAGCAGCAGCCCGAGCACGAGCGACCCGGACACGTTGACCGCCAGCGTGCCCCACGGGAACACGCTGTCGTGCAGGCGCTGCACCAGCCGGTCGGCCAGATAACGGGCGGGAGCGCCGACGATGCCGCCGAGGAAGACGAGCAGCAGGGTCACGACTCCGCCCGCCCCGGATCACGCCCCACGTAGCGGTAGACCTCCACGGGATCGACGATCACCAGGCCCTCGGTCACCAGTTCGTCCAGTTCCGCCACGAACGCACTGATCCTCTCCGGGACGTCCACGATGACGACGGCGATGGGCAGGTCCTCGCTGAGCGACAGCAGGCGGCTGGTGTGGATGCGCGAGGAGGCGCCGAAGCCCTCGATGCCCCGGAACACGCTCGCCCCGGCCAGGCCCATCACGCGCGCCCGATGGACGATCTCGGTGTACAGCGGCCGGTGCCGGTACTGGTCGCTCTCGCCTATCAAGATCGTCAGTCTCTGCGCGGGGCCGTGCAGTCTCATTCGCCCCTCCTCCCGCGCCGCCGTACGGGGCGGCCCGCCAGGGCGCGGGCGAGGACGATGCCGCACCAGACCGCGAGCAGTCCGGCGACCAGGCTGCCCGCGGCGTACGCACCGGCCGTCGGCCACGCGCCGTGCCACGACCGGTCCACGATCTCCGTCGTGAAGGTGGAGAACGTCGTGAATCCGCCGAGGAAGCCGACTCCGAGGAACGGACGGACGTAGCGGCGCGGCGGCCAGACGTCCAGGACGAAGACCATCAGGACCCCGAGTGCGAAGCAGCCGGTGACGTTGGCGAGGAACGTCCCCCAGGGGAATCCGGTGGGCGACGCGGGGAACGCCTGACCGAGCAGATATCTGGCCACGGCGCCGGCTCCGCCGCCGAGGGCGATCACCGCGAGAACGTCCCAGGTCCGGCTGCGGGCCGGAGCCTCCGGCCGGCGGAACACGTCCTGTTCGTGGCGGAGGTCCACGTCGGGGTCGACCGGCAGATCCGCCTCTTCCCGATCGCCGCGTACGCGCCGGCTCACGCCGTCCTCCTCATCCTCGCCACCCGGCCCGCCGCCCGGCCTGTGCGCAGGTCCACACGAGTGCATCCCAGTTTAGGTGCCGCACCGGAACGGCCACCGGCCGCCGCGTCGCTTGAGGCGCTCGACAGGTCCGCCACCTGGCGGGGGGGACCTCGCCGACGTGGACCTCCTCGCGATGCTCGCCGCCCAGGCCGCGTACGGCCTGGAGCTTCTGCTGCGGGCTGCGGCGGGCCGCACTGAAACCCCTGGCGTGCCTTGGCGGAGTCTGGGACCGCGGCGGAGATTGCCGACCTGGTCGAAGGCGGTATGAGCCAGGACGAAAGCCACGATCGTCAGGGGGGAACAGCCGCTCATGGAGATGCCGGTAGTCAACCGATGCGAGGCCACCTCGTGCGCGTACAACCGCGACGGCATGTGCCACGCCACCGCCATCACAGTCGGGGACGCGTCACACGCGCACTGCGACACGTTCTTCACCGCGCCCACCCGGGGAGGCGACCAGGAAACCGTGGGCCGGGTGGGCGCCTGCAAGATGTCCGACTGCCGGCACAACGTGGCGCTGGAGTGCCAGGCGCCCGGCATCGACATCGGCTACTCCCAGGACGAGGCCGACTGCCTCACGTACGCCCCGGCGTAGGCTCGCCCGCGAGCAGGCCGAGGCTGCGGGCGAGCCGTTCGGCCTCCTTCAGCACGTCGTCCTGCCACGAGGTGAGCGGGTGCTGCGGGGAGGAGGCCCACACCTCGTCGAAGGGGTCTCCGACGCCGGTGTCGTGCCCGGAGAGGGTCTCCAACACGGCCAGGCCGCAGAACGGGACGTACACAGGGGAGTAGCCGCCCTCGTGGGACATGACGAGGCGGCCCTCGCAGACCTCCTCGGCGACGTCCATCAACTGCCTGGTCAGCGCGCGGTATCCGGCGGCCGTCACGGTCATCCGCCCCAGCGGGTCCGCCGCGGAGGCGTCGAACCCGCTCGCCACCATGACGAGTTCGGGCGCGAACGCCCGTACGGCGGGCACCACCACGCGGCGGAACGCCTCTATGTAGGCGCCGTTGCCGCATCCGGCCGGAAGGGGGACGTTCAGCGCCGTCCCCGCGCCCGCTCCCGCGCCGGTCTCCGCGAACGTGCCGCTGTGCTGCGGGAACAGGTGTTCCTGGTGGATGGAGACGGTCAGCACGTCGGGGTCCTCGTAGAACGCCGACTGCGTCCCGTTGCCGTGGTGCACGTCGTAGTCGACGACCGCGACCCGGCGCACCCCGTGGTTGGCGCGCGCCCACTCCACGGCGACCGCGATGTTGGCGAACAGGCAGTAGCCCATCCCCCGGTCGCGCTCCGCGTGGTGTCCCGGGGGCCGGACCAGCGCGTACGCGTTGTCCGCCGCCCCCGTCAGCACGGCCTCGGTCGCCGCGATCGTCCCGCCCGCCGCCAGCCGGGCGATCTCGTACGAGCCCGGCCCGAAGGGGGACTGTCCGTCACCCGCGTCGCCGCCGCCCGCTTCGCTGAGGGCCCGGATGCGTGCCACGTGCGCGGGGCTGTGCACGCGCAGCAGGTCCTCTTCCGTCGCGGGCCGCGCCGGGACGCGCAGCAGGTGGTCGAGCAGCCCGGAGACCTCGACGAGCCCGGCGAAACGGGTCTTGGACTCCGGGCTCTCGAAGTTCCGGAATGGCTGGACGGCCCCGCCCGCGGGCAGCAACCCGGCGTGTGTGCCCGTGTCGTGCCAGGCGTAGCGCTCGTGCCAGACGTATCCGGTGGTCATGATTCCAGGCTCCTCACTGAGCGGGTAGGGTTTCGGCCCGGGTCACGCCGGCGACGTCGTCGAAGAGGGCGGCGATCCGGGCCTCCTCGGTCTGCGAGCGCGGCCCGAGGAACGCGAGGCCGACGTAGACGGCGGTGTTGACGATCAGACCGGCCACGCCGGAGGTCAGTCCGCCGAGCCAGGGAATCGAGGTTTCGTACACCGCCTGCAGCACCGCGGCGACGGCGAAGCCGGTCAGCATGGCCGCGATCGCCCCGGTCGCGGTGCCTCGCCTCCAGAAGATGCCGAGGAAGAGCGCCGGTGCGAGCTGGCAGATGCCCTGGTAGGAGATGATCGCGAGGCTGGCCAGGCCCTGGCTGTTCGAGGTCGCGGCGGCGGCGGCCGCGGCGAGCACGGTCAGCACGATCACGGCGGTCTTGGCCGCGGCGGTCTCCCGCCCGTCGTCGGGGCGGCCGTCCGTACGGCGGGGCAGCACGTCGTTGGTGATCAGCGCGCCGCAGGCCTGCATGTTGGCGTCGACGTTGCCCATGGTGGCGGCCAGGACGACGACCCCGGCCAGGGCCACGAGCACCGTGCCGCCGACGCCCGCCGTGATGAACCAGACGTGGTCGGGCGCGGCCGAGACGCCGGGGACCGTCGAGGCCAGCATGCCCAACAGGCTCAGCGCGGTGGCGAAGACGAGGACGTAGGGCGCGATCTGCACCGCCGACCGCTTGATGACCGCCGCGCTGCGCGCCGTGAACAGCCGTACGAAGATGTCCGGCCAGCACCAGCCGCCGAGCGCGCCGGTCAGCACGATCGACATCAGGTAGAGCGGGCCGGTCTCGCTGCCGGGTCCGGGCAGCGAGAAGAACGTGCCGGGGAGCCTGTCCAGGGTGTGCCCGTTCGTGAACAGCCACACCAGCAGCCCGAGGATGACGCACAACCCCAGCACGTACGCCACCAGGCCCTGGACCATGTCGCTGACCACGACGCCGCGCATTCCCATGCGGACCGTCCAGATCTGGCGCAGCGCGAGGAAGCCGATGCCGATCAGGATGGCGGCGTTCGCCGGCACCCGTCCGAAGGACAGGTACGAGAACACCAGGCCGAGGGACTGCAGCCCCAGGACCAGCCAGGGGAACGACGCCACGATGCCGATGACGGCGGCGACGGTCCGCACGTGGCGGGAGCCGAAGCGCAGGCCGAGGAAGTCCGCCTGGGTGCGCAGGTCGAAGCGGCGCCCCCAGTCGTGTACGCGCTGGGCCATGAAGAACATCAGCACCACGGCGAGCAGCGAATAGGGCAGGTAGTAGAAGCCGAGCACCCCCGACCCGGCGGCCAGGCCGGTGAAGGAGATGAAGATCGATCCGGGCAGCCATGTGTTCAGGAACGACATGGTCTGATACCAGGAGCCGAAGGAGCGTCCGGCGACCGCGTAGTCGCTGAAGTCGTGGTTCGCCCGCTTGGAGCGTTCGAGGACGACCACGATCAGCAGGAGCAGCAGGGCGATCGCGCCGTAACCGACCAGCATGTTCACGACCGGCCTCCGGGGGTGGTCGCGCGCGGGCGGTCGAGCGCGTACATGACCAGGATGCCGGCGAGCACGACGGCTCCGCCGCCGACGAAGTAGAGCAGGGAGAGCACGGGGTTCGCGCGGTTCCCGACGAACCAGTACACGGGCGGGCAGAGCGTCAGTACGACGTCGAGGATGAGCAGGGCCGCGAACAGGCCGCGCGGCCGGGGACGGGTGTGGGGGGCTTGGCTCATGGCGGGTCCTTGGTGCCGTAGTGCGATGAGGTGGACCACGTTGAAGATGCCGGAACGTTCCGGCGTCGCTAAAGTAAATGCAGTCGGAACGTTCCGGCAAGACCTCGGAGTTAACGTCGTGAAAAATGTCGAGGGCCGCCCGAAACCGCGGACCGGCGAGCAGGGCCCCGGCGAGCAACGTGCTGGCGAGCAGGGCGCCGCGCCGCCGTCGTCCGAAGGGGCGTCGCCGTCCGAAGGGGCGCCGGGGGCGTCGTCCGCGCCCGTCGCGGTGTCTGGCCGTTCCGTGACGATCGTCGACGTGGCCCGGCACGCCGGGGTCTCCAAGACCACCGCCTCCGACGCGCTGTCCGGCGCGGGCCGGGTCTCGGCGCGGACCCGGGCCCGGATCGAGGAGGTCGCCGCGCGGCTCGGCTATCACCCCAACACGGCCGCCCGCCACCTGCGCAACAGCCGCGTCGGCGCGGTCGGCCTCTACCTGCCGCGCCAGGTGATGGGGACGGGTTTCTACATGGAGTTCGCCTTCGGGGTCGCCGAGCGTGCCCGGGCGGCCGGGCTCGACCTCACCCTACTCGGACCCGACTCCAGCGGGATCAAGGCACCGCGGCTGCGGGTGGACGGTCTGATCATCCTGGACCCGATCCTGGACGATCCGGTCGTCGCGGACCTGCTCGGCGGGGGCGTTCCGGTGGTCACCGTGGGTCACCACCGGGGTTCCGGTCCCATGCCGCGCGGCGTCCTGAGCGCCGACCACGTGGAGACGACCAACCTGCTCCTCGAACACCTCGGCTCCCGCGGCTCCACGATGCCCGGGCTGATCGTGCCGGACGGGGACTTCCTCACCGACTGGTCGCTGACGCTGCAGGAGACCTACGAGAGGTGGTGCTCGGCGCACGGCGTAAAACCCGCCACCAGAGGGGTCGCGGTGGACGCCTCGCCCGAGACGCTCGACGCGGTCGTACGCGACCTGATGGCCTCCCGTCCCGACCTCGACGCCCTCGTCTGCGCCCCGGACGGCAGCGCCCTGCGCGCGCTCGGCACGCTGCGGTCGCTGGGACGGCGGGTCGGTGAGGAGTTGCTGCTCGCGTCGTGCGTGGCGAGCCAGAGCCTGGAGATGTGCGATCCGCCGATCACCGCCGTCGACCTGCGCCCGCGCGTCTACGGCGCGAGCGCCGCCGAACTGCTCGCGGAGATCCTGGCGGCGGACGCGGCCGGCGACGAGCCCATCACGCGCGTGCACCCGGCCGAGCTCCGCGTTCGCGCCTCGACCGGCTCCGGGCCCGCGGAACCCGCTCGTCCGTGACGGAGCCGCCGCCCCCTCGCGGCCCGCTCGACAGCTCGGGCCACGTGATCGCGCTTGGGTAGGCTTCGGCTATGCGTTGAGTCCTGCCCGGAAGCCGGGCGCCGCCATCTCCTTCGTGTCACGCGATCGAATCCGGAACTCACGAAGGAGACGTTCACCATGCCCCCGTCGATTCGCATCGACGTCCCGGAGGCGCTGGCCGCCTCACACAGCAAGTACGGCGGTGCGTCCGGCCGTGCCTGGATCGCGGCGCTGCCCAGGCTGGCCGCCGATTTCCTGGACCGGTGGACGCTGCGGTTGGACGGTCCGGGGCGGCACGGCATGGCATCGCTCGTGCTGCCGGTGACCCGCGCGGACGGCACGCCCGCCGCGCTCAAGCTCCAGCCGGTCAGCGAGGAGCACGCCACGGAACCGGTCGGGCTGCGCGTCTGGGACGGCGACGGGGTGGTACGCCTGCTCGACCACGACCCGGACACCGGCACCATGCTCCTGGAGCGCCTGGACGCGACCCGGCCGCTGTCGTCGGTGGCCGACGACACCGCCGCCCTGCGGATCCTGGCCGGGCTGCTGGAGCGCCTGGTCGCGGTGCCCGCGCCGGAGGGCCTGCGCCGCCTGGCCGACATCGCCGCCGCCATGCTCGACCAGGTGCCACGCGCCGTGCCCTCGCTGGCGGACCCGGCCGATCGGCGACTGGTGCGGACCTGCGCGTCCGCCGTGGCCGAACTGATCGGCGAACCCGGCGACCGCCTGCTGCACTGGGACCTGCACTACGACAACATCCTCGCCGGACGGCGAGAACCCTGGCTGGCCATCGACCCCAAACCACTCGCCGGCGACCCAGGCTTCGACCTGCTGCCGGCACTGGACAACCGGTGGGAGGAGGTGGTGGCGGCCGGTGACGTCACCCGCGCCGTACTCCGCCGCTTCGACCTGCTCACCGAAGCCCTGGGCCTGGACCGGCAACGGGCGACCGGCTGGACGCTGGGCCGCGTGCTGCAGAACGCGTTGTGGGACGTCGAGGACGGCGAGACCGCGCTGCAGCCGGCCCAGGTCGCCATCGCCACCGCCCTGCTGCGCCATCGGGCGGGCTGACCGCGCGGACCTATGGATCCACGGGGGCGAAGGGGGCGATGGGGTTGACCAGCTCGCCGGCCATCTGCAGCGCGGCCGACGGGTCGGTCAGGTCCACCATCTGCCGGTTGTCGCGCAGTTGCAGGCGGTTGAGGCACGACAGGGCGAACGTCTCGGCGAACAGGTCGTAGCGCAGGAACCGGTCCGCGAGGTGCGGGACCGACCGCTGGTAGGCCGTCGCGCACTCGGCGACGGTCCGCCAGAAGGCCTCCTCGTCCAGCACGCCGTCCGTGGCGAGCACCGCGTTGAGGAAACGCAGGAAGCAGTCGAAGACGTCGGTGAAGATCGACAGCAGCCGGTGTTCCTCGGGCACCTCGGCGCGGATCCTGGCGACCTCGGGCGGCAGGTCCGCGTCCGGGTCCATCACCACGATCTCCTCGGCGATGTCCTTGAAGATCACCCGTTCCACCGCGCCGCCGTCGAGGACCAGGATGACGTTCTCGCCGTGCGGCATGAACGCCAGGTCGTACGCGTAGAAGGCGTGCAGCAGCGGGACGAGGTACGCGTCGAGGTAGCGCCGCAGCCACACCTCGGGGGCGAGACCCGACTGCTCGATCAGCGCCGCCGCGAACGACCGCCCGTCGTCATCGACATGCAGCAGGGAGGCCATGGTCGCCAGGCGGCGGCCCGGCTCCAGACCGGCGACCGGGCTCTCCCGCCACAGCGCCGCCAGCATCTTCCGGTAGGGCGAGTAGCGGTCGGTGGCCGCCTCGTACAGGCGGTTGCGGTAGCCGACGGCCGCCCGCTCGCGGATGATCGTCAGGCGGGTCGCGCGGAGGACCTCGTCATCCCTGATCAGGTCGGCGAGCCAGTCGTTGATCGCGGGGGTGCCCTCCATGTACGCCGCCGACAGGCCCCGCATGAAGCCCATGTTCAGCACCGACAGCGCCGTCTTCACGTAGTGCTTCGACGGCGCGCTCGCGTTGAAGAACGTGCGCACCGACTGCTGGGCGAGGTGCTCGTCGTCGCCGGGACCCAGGCAGACCAGCCGCCGTTCGGCGACCTCGGCGGCGAACGTCACCGAGATCCGGTTCCACCACTGCCAGGGGTGCACCGGCACGAGCAGGTAGTCGGCCATGTCGAGCCCCAGGCCGGCCAGCGTGGCCGCGAAGCGGGCCAGGACCTCCTCGCCGAGTTCGCCGCGCATCAGCCGTTCGTAGTCGATGTCGCGAGAGCAGGTGAACGTGGTGTGGTCGCGGTGGGCGGCCAGCCAGATCAGCCGTACGGGCACGGCGGCCTCGGGGGCGTACCGGTGGTGGTCGTCGATCCCGTAACCGATCCGGCCGCTGTTGGCCACGAAGCACGGATGGCCCTCGGTCATGGCGGCCTCGATCTCCTGGAAGCCGGCCTTCGCCAGCTCGGCCGCGCCGACCGGCGGGCGGCTCAGCTTGTACGCGAGGCTCGCCAGCGTGGAGGTGATCTCCTCCAGGTAGACCGGGAGGACCTCGTCGCTCAGCCCGAGCGGGCCGCGCATCTCGGTGACGAACTCCAGCGCGTCCAGCGGCAGGGTCTCGCCGGAGAGCCGGTGGCGGGTGACCTCCCCGATGTGCCAGTGGTCGAGGGACATCACGGTCGCGGTGAAGCGATACTCCACCTCGCCCCGCCCGCAGTCGCCGCGCACGGCGAAACGGCCGTCGGCGAGCGGCCGCGGAGTGAGCAGCCGCTCGTGGGCGAACTCGGCGAGCGCCTTGCGCACCAGCCGCCGGTTGGCCCGCTCCCACAGCTCCGGCGTGAGGTGGGAGACCGCCTCGACCGGGTTCACCGCCTCGACCGGGTTCACGGCATCGATCGGGTTCACGGCATCGCCTTCCGGGTCGCGGCCAGGAACCTCTCCCGGGTGCAGACGCTCAGCAGGGCCTCCTTCTCCGGCTTGGCGACCGTGCCGAGGACCTCGAAGCCGACGGCCGCGTTGAGCGCGTGCACCGCCGTGTTGCGCACGTCGGGCTCGACCACCACCCGCCGGGTCGCGGGATCGGCGAACAGCAGCTCCATGACCGTGCTGATCACGGCCAGGGTGAAGCCGTGGATCGGGGTCTGCGCGGGCGCGCACAGGAAGTGCATGCCGACGTCGCCCTCTTCGGCGTCGTAGCGCCCCGCCAGTTCGACCCGGGCGGGGTCGTAGCTCTCGGCCAGGAAGGCCGGGCGGCCGTTCACCAGCCCGAGGAACGCGTCGCGGTGCGGGTGCTCGACGATCTCGCGGTATTCCTTCGCCACGCGGGCGACGTCGGCGTCCTGCATCATCCAGAACACCGCCTTGGGGTGGGTGACCCAGGCGTGCACGACCGGCGCGTCGGCCTCCGGGTCGAGCCGGCGTACGGCGAGCTCGCCGACCCGGTCGTCCATGCGGCGGAACACGATGTCACTCATGCCACCACGCCCTCGGGCGCGCCGAACTCCTGGAAGGCGATGGCCTTCTCGATGGGGTAGTGCTCCCGGCCCAGGATCTGGCTGATGATCCACGAGTTGCGGTAGGGGCCCATGCCGAGGTCGGGGGAGGTGACGCTGTGGGCGTGGGTGGCGCCGTTCTGCACGAAGATCCCCCGGCCGGTGACGTCGACGCTGTAGTTCCTGGCCACGTCCAACCGGCCGTGCCGGTCCCACCGGATCCGGTCGCGTACGGGGTCGAGGAAGGCGGGGGGCTCGTAGCGGTAGCCCGTGGCCAGCACGAGCCCCTGGGTGACGAGCGTGAAGTCGCGCTCCTGCTCCACGTGGTGCAGCCTGAGCGTGTACTCGCCCCGGCCGGCGTCGTACGCCGCCTCGCGCAGCTCGGTGCAGGTCAGCAGCCGGGTGGGGATCGGGCCGCCGACGGTCTTGGCGTACAGCAGGTCGAAGATCTCGTTGATCAGCGCCGCGTCGATGCCCTTGTAGAGGCCCTTCTGCTCGGCTTCGAGGCGATATCGGGTGTCCTCGGGAAGCGCGTGGAAGTAGTCGACGTACTCCGGGGAGGTCATCTCCAGGGTCAGCTTGGTGTATTCCAGCGGGAAGAACCGCGGGGACCTGGTCACCCAGTTCAGCCGGTAGCCTCGGGTGTCGATGTCGGCCAGCAGGTCCCGGTAGATCTCGGCGGCGCTCTGCCCGCTGCCGACGATCGTGATGCTCTCCTTCGCCTGCAGCGCGGCCTTGGCGTCGAGGTAGCCGGCGTTGTGGACGAGGTCGCCGCCGAGGCCCCGGCAGGCCTCCGGCACGTAGGGCGGGGTGCCGGTGCCGAGCACGAGGTGCGGCGCCCGGTGCTCGGTCTCCTCGCCGCCGTCGGTGACCGCGCGTACGACGTAGTGACCGTCGGCCTCGTCGTACGTCACCGAGGTCACCCGGTGGCCGAAGCGGACGCTCCGCAGCCGCGCGGCGGCCCACCTGCAGTACGCGTCGTATTCGGCGCGGAGCTGGTAGAAGCTCTCGCGGATGTAGAAGGGATACAGCCTGCCGGTTTCCTTCAGGTAGTTGAGAAAGGAGTAGGGCGAGGTGGGGTCGGCCAGCGTGACGAGGTCGGCGATGAACGGCGTCTGCAGCGTCACGGAGTCGAGCATCATGCCCGGGTGCCAGGCGAAGCCGGGCCTCGCCTCCAGGAACACACCGTCGAGCTCGGCGATGGGCTCGGCGAGGCAGGCCAGGCCCAGGTTGAACGGCCCCAGCCCGATCGCGACGAAGTCATGAGTGGACATGCGTTACCTCCGGGTGGTCGGCGAGCGGGGCGAGGTCGTCCACGTACCGCTGGGCGTGTCCGGCGAGGAGGTCGAGGACGTGTGCGACGTCGTCCAGCGTGGTCTCCGGGTTGAGCAGGGTGAACTTCAGGTAGTGGCGGCCGTCGACCGTGGTCCCGGCGACGACGGCGTCGCCGGAGGCGGCCAGGGCCTCGCGGGCGTACAGGTTCGCGTCGTCGGCGAGCTTGCGGCCCGGACCTTCCGGCGGCAGGTAGCGGAAGACCAGCGTGCTCAGCGGCGACTTCGCGACGACCTCGAAGCGGGGGTCGGCGGCGACCAGGGCGTACGCCTGCGCCGCGCGGTCCACGACCTCGTCGAACAGCTCCCCGACCGCGTCCGGGCCCATCACCCGCAGCGTCAGCCAGAGCTTGAGCGCGTCGAAACGGCGGGTGGTCTGCAGGCTCTTGTCCACCTGGTTGGGGATCCCCCGGTCGGCCATCCGCCGGGGGTTGAGGTAGTCGGCGTGGTGGGCCGCGTGCCGCAGCACCGCGCCGTCGCGCACCAGCACGGCGCTCGAACTGACCGGCTGGAAGAAGGACTTGTGGAAGTCGACGGTGACCGAATCGGCCCGCTCGATGCCAGCGAGCAGGTGCCGCCGTCTGCGGGAGACCAGCAGCCCGCAGCCGTACGCCGCGTCCACGTGCAGCCACACTCCAGCGGATTCACACAAAGCGGCGATCTCCGGCAGCGGGTCGATCGAGCCGAAGTCAGTGGTGCCGGCGGTGGCCACCACGGCCATGACCACCAGTCCGGCGCGGCGGCAGCGGTCGAGTTCGCGGGCGAGCGCGGCCGGCCGCATCCGCCGGTCGGCGTCGGTCTCCACGGTGACGACGGCGTCCGGCCCGAGACCGAGCAGGTTCGCCGCCTTGCGCACGCTGAAGTGCCCGGCCTCCGACGTGATCACGCGCAGCCGCGACGGGACGGCGCCGGCGATCGCATGAGCCTCCTCGCGGGCGAGCAGCAGGGCGTGGAGGTTCGACTGGGTGCCGCCGCTGGTGAAGACACCGTCGGCGGCGGGGCCGAAGCCGATCCGGCCGGCCGTCCACTCGATCAGGCGGCGCTCGATGAGCGTGCCGCCCGCGCTCTGGTCCCACGTGTCGAGCGAGGAGTTCACCGCCGACAGCACCGCCTCCCCCAGCAGCGCGGGGATCACCACCGGGCAGTTGAGGTGCGCCAGGTAGCGGGGGTGGTGGAAGTAGACGGCGTCGCGCAGGTAGACCCGTTCGAGCTCGTCGAGGGCGGCGGCGTGGTCGTGCAGCGGCCGTTCGAGGTCGATCGCGGCGATCTCCGGCGCGAGCCGTTCCGGGGACACGCCGCTGAACGGCCGGTCGGCGCGCCGGATCCGGTCCGCCACCCGCTCGGTCCCCGCGGCCATCGCCCGCCGGTACCCCTCCACTGTGCGGTCGTTGAACAGGTACGGCCGCGCGGCCCCGGCATGGGGATAGGTCATTGTCATCCTTACCGTTGGGAGTTAGGTTAGGCGAACCTAACTCGTGGGAGTCGACACGTGTCCCCGGGTGATTTCTCTGAAGAAGCGTGGTCAGCCGAGTTTCTTGGCGTTCCGGATCGCCGTCGCCAGGTTCTCCAGGATCGGCGCGGCTCCGGCGTACGAGAAGCGCGGCACGGGATCCCAGGCGACGACCTGGTCGGCCTTGACGGCGGGCAGCTTGGCCCAGGACGGCTTGGACG
This sequence comes from Microbispora sp. GKU 823, assembly GCF_002027145.1. Lineage (NCBI taxonomy): Bacteria > Bacillati > Actinomycetota > Actinomycetes > Streptosporangiales > Streptosporangiaceae > Microbispora > Microbispora sp. GKU 823. The sequence continues at coordinate 17,167 of NZ_MWJN01000100.1, forward strand.
TCAGGTCCTTGGGCTGCAGCGCGGTGCTGCGGTTGTCGAGCAGGATCACGTCGGCGTCGTACTTGTCGGCGTTCTCCCAGCTCAGGTTCTCGTAGTAGCCGCCCTCGCCGGGCTTTTCCGGCTTGACGACGTCGACTCCGAGCTGGGCGAAGTACATGAGGTCGGTGTTGACCTCCGGATTGGACACGTACAGCACGTCGGGGCTGCCCGAGGCGGCCAGCACCTTGATGCCGGGGTTCTCCGCGACCGCCTTGCGCACGCTCTCGGCGGCGGCCTCGAACCTGGCCTTGGCCTCGGCGACCTTCGGGGCCTTGAGGTCCGCGCCCAGCGACTCGGCGAGGGCGGCGTAACGCTCGATCGGCTCGGTCATCGGGACACGGGCCGTGCTGATCGCCACCGTGGGGGCGAGCTTGACGATCTTGTCCTTGCTCTCGTCCGGGACGTACCACAGGGCCCCGGGGTCGTACATGTGCGTGACGAGAAGCTCGGGACGCAGCGCCGCGTACTTCTCGATGTTGAACTCGCCCCAGACGTTGCCGAGGATCGTGACCTTGTTCACGTCCAGGTCGCCGGCCTGGGGGTCGGGGGAGCCGTCGGCGCGCTTCGTCTCGCCGAAGACGCCGGCGACCTTCTGCTGCAGGCCGTAGTCGGCGAGCACCGCCGCCGTCCCGGTGAACGCCACGACCCGCGACGGGACGGCCCCGAGCGTGATCGTCTCCTTCCTGTCGTCGGTGAAGGACCACGACTTCGCGCTCTGACCTGCGGCGGAGGGCGCCGGATCGCTCGACCCGCAGGCGGCCAGCGCCAGGGTGAGTACGGCGGCTCCGCCCGCCGCGAAGAGGCCGCGACGGGACATGGGGGAGTTCAGGTTTCGCACGGTTCGTCTTTCTCTCGCGGGCCGGGGCCTTGGGGTTGATCGCTAGTTAGGTTACCCTTACCTAAGTTCTTGTCCAGAGGGGCGGTGAAAATCGTCCCCTGCCCCCCACCGGAGCAGTTCGTGGTCGTCACAGAGTCCTCGCAGATCAGCGCGCCTGCGCCGGTGCCGCGAAAACGCGCGCAGACCGCCCGGCGCGCCGCGGCGCTGCTGGGCTCGGCGATCGCGCTGGCCGTCGTCCTCGTGCTCAGCCTCGGGCTCGGTGCCCGGCAGCTCTCCCCGGCCGAGGTCTGGCACGGGCTTTTCGACGCCGACTCGGCCGCCTACACGGTCGTCCACCAGATGCGGCTGCCGCGCACCCTCCTCGGGCTGCTCGCCGGAGTCGCGCTGGGGGTCGCGGGCGGCGTCATGCAGGCGCTGACCCGCAACCCGCTGGCCGACCCCGGCCTGCTGGGGATCAACGCGGGCGCCTCGGCGGCGGTGGCCACGGCCGCCGGACTGCTGGGCGTCGCGTCGTTCCAGGGCTACGTCTGGTTCGCCCTCGCCGGGGGCGGCGGCCGTGTCCGTGCTGGTGTACGCCGTGGGCGGCGGGCGAGCGGCCACCCCGGCGCGGCTGGCGCTCGCGGGAGCCGCCATCAACGCGGCGCTCTACTCGTACGTGAACGGGACGATGCTGCTCGACTCGGCCTCGCTGGAGACCATGCGCTTCTGGACGGTCGGCTCGCTGGCGAGCGCGCAGGGGGAGACCGCGGCCATGATGACGCCGTTCATCGCTGCGGGCCTGCTGCTGGCTCTGGCCCTGGCCAGGCCGCTCAACGCGCTCGCGCTCGGCGACGACTCGGCGCGCTCGCTCGGCGCGCACCCCGCACGGGTGCGCGCGGGCGCCATCGTGGCGGTGACGCTGCTGTGCGGGGCGGCGACGGCGGCCTGCGGGCCCATCGTCTTCGTCGGGCTCATGGTGCCGCACCTCGTCCGCGCGCTGACCGGCCCCGACCAGCGCTGGATGCTCCCCTGCTGCGCGCTGCTCGCGCCCGTGCTGCTGCTCGGCGCCGACGTGCTCGGGCGGCTGGTGGCCAGGCCCGGCGAACTGCAGGCGGGCATCGTCACGGCGGTCCTGGGCGGCCCGCTGTTCCTGTACTTCGTGCGAAGGAAGGCCGGGACATGAGTGAGGGTAGCGAGCGAATCAACTGGCACAGTGCGGTACGGCCGATGCCGACGGGAAGGATCGCCGGCGGCATGACCCCGCGGCTCAGGGCCGTCGCCGTGGGAGCCGGCTGTCTGCTGCTCGCGCTCGTCTTCGGCGTGCTCGCGGTCGGCGGCGGCGACTATCCGATGAGCCCCTCCGACGTCGTACGCACCGTCCTGGGCGGCGGCAGCCCGGCCGAGGACTTCATCGTGCACGAGCTCAGGCTGCCCCGCGTGGTCACCGCGCTGCTCGTGGGCGCCGCCCTCGCGCTGGCCGGCGCGGTCTTCCAGTCGCTCGTACGCAACCCGCTGGGCAGCCCCGACCTGCTCGGGTTCACCCAGGGCGCGGCGGCCGGGGCGCTCCTCGTGGTCGTCACGGGAGGCGGCAGCGCGGCGCTCGCGGGCGGCGCGGTGCTCGGCGGGGTCGTCACCGGAGCGGTCATCTACGCGCTGGCCTGGCGCGGCGGCCTGCACGGGCACCGCCTCGTGCTGGTGGGCATCGGCGCCACCGCGATCCTCACCGGCGTCAACGGCTACCTGCTGACCCGGGGACGGCTGATGGAGGCTGCGCGGGCCATGCTGTGGCTCACCGGCAGCCTGGACGGGCGCGGCTGGGAGGACGTCCTCCCACTGCTCGTCGCGATGGCGGTGCTGGCGCCGGTGGTGCTGCTCGGCTGCGCCCGCCCCCTGGCGATCACGGAGATGGGCGACGACCTGGCGCGGGGCCTCGGCGTACGGGTGCAGGGCGTGCGGCTGGTCCTGCTGGGTGCGGCCGTGCTGCTCACCTCCCTGGCGGCGGCGGCCGCCGGGCCGGTGTCGTTCGTCGCGCTCACCGCCCCGCACCTGGCCAGGCGGATGACCCGGGCGCCCGGGCCGAACCTGCTCGCCGCGACGTGCACGGGCGCGGCGCTGCTGACGGGCGCCGACCTGGCCGCGCAGCGGCTGTTCGCGGGCCACCAGCTGCCCGTCGGGGTGGTGACGGGGGTGCTCGGCGGCGGCTACCTCGTCTGGCTGCTCGCCGCCCAGCGGAAGGCGGGACGGATATGACCCAGACGATCGAGCACGGAATCAGCGGGCACGGGAACGGAGTGGCGGGCATGCACGACGACGGGCCGCGCCTGAGCGGCAGCGCGCTGACGCTCTCTTACGACAAGAGGGTCGTCGCCGAGAACCTCGACGTCACCATCCCCGACCGGTCCTTCACCGTGATCATCGGGCCCAACGCCTGCGGCAAGTCCACGCTGCTGCGCGCATTGGCGCGCACGCTCCGGCCCGCCGCCGGGACCGTGCTGCTCGACGGGCGGGACATCACCTCCCTGCCCGCCAGGAAGGTCGCCAGGACCCTCGGCCTGTTGCCCCAGACGTCCGTCGCGCCGGACGGCATCACGGTCGCCGAACTGGTCGGCCGGGGGCGCTATCCCCACCAGCGGCTGCTGCGCCAGTGGTCGGCGGACGACGAGCGGGTGGTGCGCGAGTCGATGGAGGCCACCGGGGTAGCCGACCTGGCCGGACGCCTGGTCGACGAGCTGTCCGGGGGGCAGCGCCAGCGCGTGTGGATCGCGATGGCGCTGGCGCAGGAGACGCCGCTGCTGCTCCTGGACGAGCCGACGACCTACCTGGACATCGCCCACCAGATCGAGGTCCTCGACCTGTGCGCCGGGCTGCACGAGGAGCGCGGACGCACGCTCGTGGCGGTGCTCCACGACCTCAACCACGCCGCCCGCTACGCCACCCATCTGATCGCGATGCGCGACGGCCGGGTCGTGCCGCCGGGGCGCCCGGGGAGGTCATGACCGCCGACCTGGTGGAGGAGGTCTTCCGGCTGCCCTGCCGGGTGATCGACGACCCGGAGACGGGCACTCCCCTGGTCGTTCCCGCCGCCCGCCGCCGTACCGAATCGGCCACGCGGTGATGGGGATTCCGCCGGGGACGGTGTCATGAACATCCTGTTGTCGGAGACGACGTCGTGAACAGGGTGTACCGGGACGCCTGGGGCATCCCCCACCTACGCGCGGGCGATCCGTACGAACTGGCCTTCGCCCAGGGACGGGTCACCGCCCTCGACCGGGCCTGGCAGATCGAGGTCGAGCGGCGCCGGGCCACCGGCACGTCGGCGGAGATCCTCGGGCCGGACGCCGTCCCATGGGACCGCTTCGCCCGGCAGGCCCGGCTCGCGGACACCGCCGAGCGCTGCCTGCAGGCCCTGGACGGCGACACGGCGCGCTGGGTGAGCGCCTACGTGGACGGCGTCAACGCCGGACTGCCCGAGGGAGCCCGCCGCGCACCGGAGTTCGCCGCGATGGAAACGGCACCGCGAGAACCGCGAGAGGCGGCAGGGCCCGGCGCGGCAGGGCCCGGCGCGGCAGGGCCCGGCGCGGCAGGACCTGCGGCAGGGCTCGCACCCGGCCGGTGGGAGCCGTGGACGCCGCTGGCGATCTGGCTGTCCCACCACATCCTCTTCGCGCACTTCCCGGGCAAGCTGTGGCGCGAGGCGGTGGCCGACCGGCTGGGCCCCGAGGCCGTCGCGCTGTTCGCGGCCGACGGGCCGGGCACCGGCGGGAGCAACGGCTGGCTGGTTCCCGGTGATCGCACCGCCACCGGCGCGGCCCTGATCGCGGGCGATCCCCACCGGTTCATCGAGGACCCCGGCTTCTATCAGCAGATCCGCCTGGCCTGTCCCGAGTTCGACGTGGTGGGGCTGGCCGTGCCGGGCGTTCCGGGCATCGCCCACTTCGGGCACGCCGGCTCGGTCGCCTGGGCGATCACCAACGCCATGGCCGACTACCAGGACCTCTACCGCGAACGGCTCCGGCGCGGGGACGGCCGCGTCGAGGCGCTCGGACCGGACGGCTGGCGACCCTGCGAAGCCCACGTCGAGGTCGTCGAGGTGGCGGGGGAGGCCCCGGTCGAGGTCGAGGTCGTCGAGACCGAGCGCGGCCCGGTCGTCATGACGGACGCCCGCGTCCGGGGGGAGACCGGCCACGACCGCGAGCGGGAGACCGACCACCGCGTGTGGGAGGCGGTGAGCCTGCGGTATCCGCCGCGCGTGCGGCGTGACCTGGGGTTCGCGGCGCTGCCGGCGCTGCTGCGCGCGAAGACCGTGGCCGACGTGGACCGGGCGCTCGATCGCTGGGCCGAGCCCGTCAACGTCGTGCTCGCCGCGGACACCGGCGGCGGCCTGCTGCACCGGGTCGCCGGGGTGGTGCCCGTCCGCCACCCGGATAACGCGCTGCGGGTCGTGCCCGCCTGGGAACCCGGCCACGAGTGGGGCGACCGGCACGCGCCGGCGCCCCGCCGCGCGGTCGGCGGCATCACGGTCATGGCCAACGAGCGGGGGATCGCCGCGCCGCTCGGCGTCGAGTTCGCCCCGCCCTACCGCGCCGGCCGGATCAGGCGCCTGCTCGACGCCTCGCCGTGCTGGTCGGCCGGGGACATGGCGGCCGTCCACACCGACACCCTGCTGCCCGGCGCGGGTCCTCTCCTCGATCTGCTGGCCGGGCTGGACGGGCTCACCCCCGAGGCCGTACGCCTGCGGGACCGGCTACTGGCCTGGGACCGCCGCATGGACGCGGGCAGCACCGGCGCGGCGGCGTACGCGATGGTCCGGGCCGAGGTGGTGCGGCGCCTGGCGGCCCACCCCGCCCTGGCGTCCCTGGCCGGACTGGACTCCGGGGTTCCCGAGGTCTTCCGGCCGTGGCTCGCGCTGACTCCCCGTGTCGCGTACGCCCTGGAGAGCCTGCTGACGACCGGCCTGCTGCCCGGATTGGACCGGGCCGCCATCGTGGAACTGGTCCGGGCGGCGCTGGAGGACGTGGCGGCAGGCGGTGAGACGACCGGGGTCCGCTGGGGCGACCTGCACCGGCTCGCCCCCTGGCGGGCGCTGCCCTCCCCGGCGATCCCGCCTCCTGTGGACGGCGGCGTGCCGGTGGAGGCGGGACTGCCGGGCGACCACGACTGCGTGCTGTCCACGTCGAGCGTGCCGGGCGTCACCCATCACTGCGCCCGGGGCCCGGCGGCGCGCTACGTGTGGGACCTCGCGCGGCGTGACGGGAGCCTGTGGATCGTCCCGTTCGGCGCGAGCGGCGTGCCCGGCGACCCCCATTCGCGTGACCAGCACCCGCTGTGGCTGCGCGGCGAACTCGCGCCGGTGATCACGGACTGGAACCGATTGACGGAGGAGCGACATGACCCCTGACGCACACACCACGGCCCCCGTACGGCGCGAGGCCGTGTGGGAGCAGGTGGTCGAGGGATTCGGCGCCTTCCGCATCGTGCCGGTGGACCCGCAGGCCGATGTGGACCTGATCCACTCCTGGGTCACCGAGGAGCGGGCCCGGTTCTGGGGCATGCTCGATGCGAGCCGCGAACGGGTCTTGGAGATCTACGACTACCTGGACGGCCTCACCACCCACCACGCCTATCTCGTCCACCGCGACGACCGGCCGGTGGCCCTCTTCCAGACGTACGAGCCCGAGGCCGACCCGGTCGGGGAGTGCTACGACGTCCAGCCGGGCGACTTCGGCGTCCACCTGCTCCTCGGGCCGGCGACGGGGGAGGGCGAGCGCGGCTTCACCCCCGCCCTGTTGTCCGTGCTCCTGGCGTACGCGTTCTCCGACCCGCGCCACACCCGGATCGTGGCCGAGCCGGACACCCGCAACGACAAGGTGATCGACCGGATGCTGCGGACCGGCTTCACCCTCGGGCCCGAGATCGACCTGCCGGACAAGCGGGCCCGGCTGCTCTTCCTCACCAGAGACCACCGCTGACACCAAGGAGTGCGGAGTGCTGCTCGACGCCCTTTCCGACCATCTGGAAGGCCTCGCGGCGGAGCGGGGCGGCGTGCTGGGAGTCCTGCCCAGGCTGGTCGCCGACGACTCCCCCGGCTGGTTCCCCGCCGCCGACCTCGTGCGGGAGCCGTACGAGGGTCTGCTCGCGCTGGTGGACGAGACGGCCGAACGCTGGAGCGCGCCGCGTCACGTGGCGGCGGCGCTGCTGTGGAAGACCTACGGCTACTGGCACACGATGCCGCTGGCCCTGGGCTGGGCTCTCGGCCGCAGAGTGCCGCTGATGCGCCTGGAGGACACGCTGGTCAAGCCGTCCGCGGCCGGGGTGACGGTGGCGGCGTCCCGGGTGACCGTGGCCGTGCTTCCCGGCGACCCGCTGGCCGGGACCGAGGGCACCGTCGTCGTCCCCGACCTCCCGGCGGCCATCAGGGAGGCGCTCCTGGAGAGCCAGTATCCGTTCGTCAGGGCGCTCAGTGCCGCGACCAAGGTGGGGGAGCGCACCCTGTGGGGCTCCACCGCGGAGGCGTTCGCCCACCCGTTGCTCACGCTCGGGTCGTACGCCGAGGCGGCCCGGCTGCTCGACGAGATCGGGCCGCCGGTGGCCGGACTGCTCGCGCCCGACGGTGACGGATACCGCCGCCGCACGTGCTGCCTGTGGGTGACGCTTCCGGACGCCGACCCCTGCTCCACCTGCTGCGTACGCTGATCTCGCTGCCGTGATGGGGAGAGCGCCGGTCGGTACGCCGCCTCTCCCCCGATCTTGACAGCCTCGCCGCCGCTGTGTCAGCGTTCCGAGTGCGTGGCCCCGCCGAGGGTTTCACGCTTTTCCATGCGCGCTGGAAGGTCAATTGGTCAGGGACGCTACCTGACGTGCATGGCGACTACCTGAGGGCCGGCACGTGTGCCCAGCTCTCTCGAAGTTCCGCCGCGTGGGAGAGACACGATGCGATCGACAACGGCAAGACGGCGAACACGCCTGCCCCGGATCACCGCCACGGTACTCGTCACAGTGCTCGTCACGCTGACGGCCCTGGCCACCGCCCCGGGAGCGCTGGCCGCCACCCTGTTCGGGGACGATTTCGAGGACGGCGACGCGAGCGGCTGGTCCAAGTCGGGCGGCACATGGTCGGTGGTGTCCGACGGGTCCGCCGCGTTACGCCAGAGCAAACTGCCCAGCGACCTGGCCCGGGTCTTCGCCGGCTCGACGGCCTGGACCGACTACGCCGTACAGACCCGGGTGCGGCCGATCACGTTGAGCGGGGCCACGTCCTACGTGGGGCTGGCCGCCCGCTCGACCTCGTCCACCACGTTCGACCGCCTGGTCCTGACGGGCGAGGGCCGCGCCGAACTGCAGGCGGTACGCAGTGGCGCGGTCAGCGTGCTCGCCTCGGTTCCCCTCGTCGTCGTCCCCGGAAGCTGGTACACGCTCAGGATCGAGGAGTCCGGCGGCACCGTGCGCGGGTACGTGGACGGCACCGCGGTCGGCTCCGGGGCGAGCCAGTCGGGCAAGGGCCGCATCGGCCTGCAGACGTTCGGCGCCACCGCGTCCTTCGACGACGTCGAGGCCGGAGACGTAAGCTCGCCCTCGCCCTCGCCCTCGCCCTCCCCGTCCACGTCGCCTTCGCCGTCCCCGTCCGCCTCGCCTTCCGCCTCGCCGTCGCCCAGTGCCACTCCGGGAACCGGCATGCTCGTCGTGGCGGCGAACGGCGCCGACACCAACCCGGGCACGCTCGACCGGCCGCTGGCCACGATCCAGAAGGCCGTCGACCTCGCGCAGCCGGGCACCGTCATCGCGATCCGGGGCGGCACCTACCCGCTCACCGCGAACATCCAGATCCTCAAGAGCGGCACCGCCTACAGGCCGATCACGATGACCGCGTACGGAACCGAGCGCGTGGTCATCGACGGCGATCCGCTGCCGAACACACCCGCCCCTGTCGGCGGCAGCATCCCCAGGGCCCAGCGCGGCGCGATCCACATGGAGGCCTCCCACTGGCGCCTGGTCAACCTGGAGATCGTGAACGGCCCGTACGCGCTGTACTGCGACGGCTGCGACGACAACGTCTTCGAACGGCTCTCCACACACGACAACTACGAGACCGGTGTGCAGATCCAGGGCGCGTCGAGCGGCAACCTCGTCCTCGACCTGGACAGCTACGGCAACCGCGACCCGCGCAAGAACGGCGAGAGCGCCGACGGCCTCGGCATCAAGGAGGGCAGCGGCACCGGGAACGTCGTGCGCGGCGCCCGCCTGTGGAACAACTCCGACGACGGCTTCGACGCCTGGGAGTTCCTGTCCCCGATCACGATCGAGGACAGCGTCGCGTACGGCAACGGCTACAACCGCTGGAGCCTGCCCGACTACACGGGCGACGGCAACGGCTTCAAGCTGGGCGGAGGCGGCGACACCGATCCGCCCGCCGCGCACGTGGTGCGTAACAGCATCGCCTACGGAAACTCCGCGGGTGGCTTCATCGACAACGCCAACCCCGGCGCGATCACGATCGACCACAGCACGGCCTGGCACAACGTCAAGATGGGCTTCGACGCCTCCGACGCCGCGGCCACCCTCACGCGCAACCTGTCCGTCGGCAACGGCACCGCCGCCGTCCTCGGCTCCGCGGCCACCGGCAGCGGCAACTCCTGGGACATCGGCGGCACCTGGAACGACGCCGCTCTGGTCAGCACCGATTCCTCGGCGCTGACCGGACCCCGGCGAGCCGACGGCTCCATCCCGCCTTCGGACTTCCTGCGGCCCCGCAGCGGCGCCGACGTGGGCGCCCGCCTCTGACCCGCCGGCAGCACGGGCGCGGCGGCCGGCACCGCCGCGCCCGCCGGGGACCGGTGCTCACCGCGTCCCGAGGCTGCGGGGGGTGCCATCGGCGACCGCCTGGAGTTTGTCCGGGTTGGCGACGTTGTGGATGGTGGTGATCCGGCCATCGGTGTCGAAATCGAAGGTGACGATGGCGATCACGCGACCCGGGGCGCTGAAGACGATGCCGGGACCGCCGTTGATCTCGACGAGTTCCGCGTTCATGTCGGCGGGCTCGATGCCCTGGTAGGCGACGCTGCCGATGGCCGCGAACCAGGCGGCCACCGTCGCCGCGCCCACGACAGGGCGCAGGGCCTGGCGGACCTTGCCGCCGCCGTCGGTCCACAAAGTGACGTCCGGGGACAGCAACTCCATAAGGGCGTTCATGTCACCGCCGGTCGCGGCGGCGAAGAACCGCTCGGTGACCTCACGCTGCCGCGACCGGTCGGTCGCGAAGCGCGGCCGCCGGGCCCGCACGTGCTCGCGAGCGCGGTGCGCGGCCTGCCGCACCGCCGCCTCTGAACGTTCGACCGCCTCCGCGATCTCGGCGTGGCTGAAGCCGAAGACCTCCTTCAGCACGAACACCGCGCGTTCGAGCGGGCTCAGCGTCTCAAGCACCACGAGCATCGCCATCGACACCGACTCGGCGTCCGCGACGGCCTCGGCGGTGTCTCCGCTGGTCAGGATGGGCTCCGGAAGCCACGGCCCCACATAGGCCTCACGCTTGCGCTGCGTGGAGCGCAGCCGTTCCAGCGCCACATTCGACACGATCCTCGTCAGGTACGCCTTCGGGTCGGCCACCTGCGAGCGGTCGGCCGCCGACCAGTTGATCCAGGTGTCCTGGACCGCGTCCTCGGCATCGGCCGCGCTGCCGAGGATGCGGTAGGCCACCGAGAACAGCAGGTTCCGATGCTGGACGAACACCTGCTGGTCGAGGTCGGGGAGCTGGGTCATCACGCCTCCCGCACCCGGGTGAAGCGGCCCCCACGAGGCCAGAACGCGCCCGAGGCGGGCATCTTCTTCATGCGGCCCCACGTGGGCCAGGGCGAAGCGGTCACCGTCTCCTTGTACCGGACCGCGATGCGGCCGGTCAGAAACAGGCGCCGGGGGCTGTCGTCGGGGTGGGTGAACTGCACGACCGCGTCGTTCCGCCCCAGGCTGACCGGCGTGTGGTAGTAGCCGAAGCGGAACGGCCTGGGCCGCCTGCCCTTCAGCTCGCGGACGATCGACACCGCGGCGTGCACGCCGGTCGGCATGCCGCCCTGGCAGGTGCCGTGCATGACGCCGTAGCCCTGGCGGATCGCGGCCGCGTCCCCCACGGCGTACACCTCGGGGTGGGACACCGACCGCAGCATGGCGTCGGTCACGACGCGGCCGTGTTCGTCGACGGTCAGCCCGGCGGCGGCCGCCAGCGGCGACACCCGCGTACCGCTCGTCCACAGGACCGCGTCGGCCGCCACGCTCTCCCCGCCGGCCAGCTCGACCGCGCCGGGCAGCACCTTCACCACCTCGGCCCCGCTGCGGACCTGCACGCCCAGGCGGTCGAGCGCGGCCCGCAGATACGCCCTGGCCTTCGGGTTCATGGCCGCGCCCGGTTCACTGCGGCCCAGCAGCACGACGTTCAGCTCCGGGTGCCGCTCGGCGATCTCCGCGGCCGACTCGACGCCGGTCAGCCCGCTGCCGACGACCACCACCGTGCCGCTGCCGAGCCGCGACAGCCGGTCGGCCAGCACCTCGGCGTCCTGGGCGCTGTTCAGGGTGTACGCGTGGTCCTCGACGCCCGGGACCGCCGCGGTGCCGGCCACGCCGCCCAGCGCGTACACCAGCGTGTCGTAGGGCAGGACGCGTTCGTCGTCGATCCGCACGGTTTTCGCGTCCGCGTCCACCGCCGTCACCCACCCGCGCTCGAAGCGGGCACCCGTGCCCTCCAGCAGTTCGGGGATGCTCAGCTCGGCGAGCCGCTGCCCGGTCGCCGTCATGTGCAGCCGCAGCCGCTCGGTGAACCGCTCCTGCGCGTTCACCAGGGTCACCTGCACCTTCTCGCTCCGCTTGACCCGGCACGCGAGCTGGATCGCCGCGGACAGGCCCGCGTACCCCGCTCCCAGGATCACCACCCGGTGTGTGGCCGCCACGCCGGCTTCGTGCTGTGCGCTCATCGTTCCGCCTCCTCGTCTGACCGTTGACGACCAGCAGATGGAAGCGGCCCGCCCGTACGTGACATGCGCCCGATGTGATGCCCGCCACAGCCGGCAGGAGTAGGACTCGACCCAGCGGAACGCCTGACGGCGGGTTCCCGGGATCAAGCGCCGAGTTACGCCGCCGTGGTGGTCTTCCCCACGCCGAACGTCCCGTTCAGCCAGGTGATCACGCGGATTCGTTGCGGCGTACGGCGGCGGCCCGGGCGGCGAGGAGCACGGAAAGGGCCTCGCAGTCGTCCGGGGTGAGCGGCGCGAAGGGGAGCAGGTAGAGCCTGCCTCCCGGGCCGTCGACGAGCTCGACCGGCAGGGGACGTGTGGGCACGTCTGCCGGCGCGGTGATGGTCGGCGCGGTGGTGGTGGTCATGATGAAGCGATTCTTCCGCACCCGACCGACAGTTCCGCGCCCGCGATGCCCGGCCTCAGGCGCCGCCGCGCGCATGCGTGCCGGAGGGCTAGGAAGGCGCGCCTTCGCCCGCCGTCAGAGGGCGGCCGTCAGGGGGTGAATCGGTAGCCCATCCCCGGCTCGGTGATCAGATGGACGGGGTGGGCGGGCTCCCTCTCCAGCTTGCGCCGGAGCTGGGCCATGTACTGCCGCAGGTAGTGCGTCTCCTTGACGTACTGCGCGCCCCACACCTCGCTCAGCAGCTGCCGCTGGCTGATCAGCTTGCCGGGATTGCGGACGAGGAGTTCGAGGATGTGCCACTCGGTCGGGGTCAGCCGTACGTCGCCGGAGACGGTCTTGTCGGCGAGGTCGACCACGTGCTCCCCGATCCGTACGCGGGCGGGCTCGCTCTCCCGTGAGCCGGTGCGCCGGGTCACCGCGCGCACCCGGGCCAGCAGCTCGTCCACCCCGAAGGGCTTGGTGACGTAGTCGTCCGCCCCGGCGTCCAGCGCGTCGATCTTGTCCTGGTTGCCGGTGCGCCCCGACAGCACGATGATCGGGACGCTGCTCCAGCCGCGTACGCCGTGGATGACCTCGACCCCGTCCATGTCGGGCAGCCCGAGGTCCAGCACGATCAGGTCGGGACGCCGGTCCGCGGCCTCGCGCAACGCGGAGCCGCCGTCCGCCGCGACGGCGACCTCGTAACCGCGCGCGGCCAGGTTGATCCGCAGCGCGCGCAGGATCTGCGGCTCGTCGTCGACGACGAGGATCCGGCTCACGGGGCCGCACCCCCGAGATCCGGAGAACCGCCGAGCTCCACCGGGCTCCTCGGCACGTCGTGGGTGTGCACGGCGACGGGCAGGGTCACGATCATCGTGAGCCCTCCCCCGGGCGTCTCGTCGGGTGTCAACTCTCCTCCCATCGCCTCGGTCAGTCCGCGCGCCAGGGCCAGGCCCAGCCCGACCCCGGTGTGGTTGTCCCGGTCCCCCAGCCGCTGGAAGGGCAGGAAGATCCGGTCGTACGCGTCGCGCGGCACACCGGGCCCACGGTCGATTATCCGGATCTCGGCCCGGTCGCCGTACCTGCTGGCGGTGACGAGCACGTTCTCTCCTGCGGGGGTGTAACGGACGGCGTTGGCGACGACGTTGGCGAGCACCCGCTCCAGCAGCGCCGGGTCGGCGACGACCTCGGGCAGGTCGTGCGGGATGTCGATCTTCACCTCGGCGGCGAGCGGCCCGAGGTCGTCGACCGCCCGGGGCACGATCTCCTCGACCGCGACCGGCTGGGCGGCCACGCCCAGCACCCCGGCCTGCAGGCGGCTCATGTCGAGCAGGTTCGCCACCAGGCGGTCGAGCTTGGCCAGCGACTCGTCCGCGGTCTCCAGCAGCTCCGCGCGGTCTTCCGGGGACCACTCGACGTCGGTGGCGCGCAGGCTCTCCACGGAGGCCTTCGCGGCGGCCAGTGGGGTGCGCAGGTCGTGGCTGACCGCCGCGAGCAGCGCGGTGCGCATCCTGTCGGCCTCCGCGAGCGGTTTGGCCTGCTCGGCCTCCTCCTTCAGCCGTTCCTGCCGCAGGGCGACGGCCACCTGCGCGGCGAACGCCTCGATCACGCGCCGCTCGGAGGCGTCGAGCAGCCGTCCGCGCGCGGCGAGCACGAGGTCGCCGTCGATGTCCACGTCGGTGCCTGCGGCGTCCGGGCAGGCGCACGGCTCTCCCCCCGAGGTGGCGACGATCCGCCAGGAGGCGGGGTCGGACCGGTCGTCCGGTCCCTGCCCGGCCTCGGGCCGCCGTTCCAGCAGCGTGACCGAGACCAGGCCGAACGTCTCCCGCGTACGCGCGAGCAGGGAGGGCACGGCGGCCTCGCCGCGCAGCACGTGCCCGGCCAGCGCGGACAGGATCTCCGCGTCCGCTCCGGCGCGGGCCGCCTCCCTCGTACGGCGGGCCGCCACGTCCACGATCATGCTGACCGCCGCCGCGACGAACACGAAGACGACCAGGGCGAAGAGGTTCTCCGGGTTGGCGATCGTCAGGGTGTGCAGGGGCGGGGTGAAGAAGAAGTTGAGCAGCAGGGACCCGGCGACCGCCGCCGTGATCGCCGGCCACATGCCGCCGATCAGCGCCACACCCACGACGGTGGTCAGGAACAGCAGGATGAAGCTCGGCAGCGCCAGCGTGCCCCGGAAGGGGAGCAGGACGGCGGTGAGCAGCGGCAGGCCGGTGAGCGCGACGGCCCACCCCGCCAGCCTGCGCCGCCGGGTGAGCGCCGCCCGCGACCGCTGCGGGCGCTCCCGTCCCTTCTTGACCTGCTCGTGTGTGATCATGTGGACGTCGATCGAGCCGGAGCGGGCGGTCGTCTCGACGCCCACCCCTCTGCTGAAGATCTGGGCGACCCGGCCGCGCCGGGAGGCGCCGAGCACGAGCTGGGTGGCGTTGACGCCGCGGGCGAACTCCAGCAGCGCGCGGGGCACGTCGTCGCCCACCACCTGGTGGTAGGTGCCGCCCATGCTCTCCACGAGTGCGCGCTGGCGCGCCAGCAGCGCCGGGTCGCCTCCGGCGAGCCCGTCCGCCCGGGTGACGTGCACGGCCAGCAGATCGGCGCCCTTCGTACGGGCGGCGATGCGGGCGGCACGCCTGATGAGAGTGTCGCCCTCCGGCCCGCCGGTCAGCGCGACGACGACCCGCTCGCGCGCCTCCCACGTGTCGGCGATGCCGTGCTCGGCGCGGTAGCGGTCGAGCTGCTCGTCCACCTCGTCGGCGAGCCACAGCAGGGCCAGCTCGCGCAGCGCGGTGAGGTTGCCGACCCGGAAGTAGTTCGACAAGGCGGCGTCCACCTTCTCCGGCATGTACACGTTGCCGTGCGCGAGCCGCCGCCGCAGCGCCTCCGGGGTCATGTCGACCAGCTCGACCTGGTCGGCCCGCCGTACGACCTCGTCGGGCACGGTCTCGCGCTGCGGGATGCCGGTGATGTGCTGGACGACGTCGTTGACCGACTCCAGGTGCTGGATGTTCACCGTGGAGATCACGTCGATCCCGGCGTCGAGGAGCTCGTCGATGTCCTGCCAGCGCTTGGCGTTGCGCGAGCCCGGCACGTTGGTGTGCGCCAGCTCGTCGACCAGGGCGACCTGCGGACGCCGGGCGATGACCGCCTCGACGTCCAGCTCGGTGAAGGTCGCCCCCCGGTACGTCAGGGTCCTGCGGGGGACGATCTCCAGTCCCTCCAGCAGTTGCGCGGTACGTACGCGGCCGTGGGTCTCCACCAGGCCGACCACGACGTCCGTGCCGCGTTCCCTACGGCGGTGCCCCTCGCAGAGCATGGCGTACGTCTTGCCGACCCCGGGTGCCGCGCCGAGGTAGATCCGCAGCCGCCCGCGTGGCATGACCGTTCACCTCTCCCCGTCGAGGGCCATATTGAGCTCCAGCACGTTCACGCCGGGCTCTCCCATGAAGCCGAGGGCTCGGCCGGTCGTGTGCTCCTTCATCAGTGTCCGCACCCTGGCCACGTCCAGCCCCCGTTCCCTCGCCACCCGGGGGGCCTGCAGCTCGGCGTACGCGACGGAGATGTGCGGGTCGAGGCCGCTGCCGCTCGCCGTCACGGCGTCCGGCGGGACGATCGCCCGGGCGTTCCCGCGCACCGGCACCGTACGGCCCGCCGCGTAGTCCTCGCCGGGCTTGCCGCATTCGACCTTCACCCCGTGGTAGACCGGGATGAACGGCGTGGCCGGGCAGGCCTGGTTGACGCTGACCACTCTCGTGGGCGTGCCGACGGCGGGGAAGACCTTGAGCACCGCGCCGACTCCGTCCGCCGTGCAGTACGGCCTGGCTCCGCTGACGCC
>NZ_MWJN01000101.1:0-32859 GCF_002027145.1 Microbispora sp. GKU 823
CCGGCGGCCCAGCCGGACGGCCGCGCCGCGACGGCGTGCACGGCCCGCCGTCCAGATCCCGGCGCCCACGCCCATCGCCGAGAGCGAGACGCCGAGCGTCCGTGCGCGCGCCACGGCGAACAGCAGCGCCGAGACCGCCACGACCAGCGCCGGCACGGCCAGACCGCCCATCACGCCGAGACGCGCCGCCGCACTGATCACCATCGTTCCCATGTGTATCAGGCCCCGCGCACGCGGACTTCGACCGGCGGTGTCGCCGACCTCGGGCTTTCGCGCCGAATTTCAGGACGCGGTGGTGGCGGTGGTCCAGGAGGCGTAGAGGTCGGCGTACACGCCGGGCTGCTCGACCAGGACGGCGTGCGGGCCGCGCTGGACGATCCGGCCGTGCTCGAACACCAGGACCTCGTCGGCCGCCTGGGCGGTGGACAGGCGATGGGCGATCGAGATGGCCGTACGACCGCGGGTGACGCCGTCGAGGGCGCGGGCGAGGCGCACCTCGGTGGCGGGGTCCACGGCGGAGGTGGCCTCGTCGAGCAGCAGCAGGTCGGGGTCGGCGAGATAGGCACGGGCGAGCGCGACGAGCTGCCGCTCTCCGGCCGACAGGGACTCGCCCCGCTGGCCGACCGGAGTGTCCAGGCCGGCGGGCAGGCCGTCGAGCCAGTCGGCCAGGCCGAGCTCGGTCAGGGCCCGGGTGATCTCCTCCCGGGTCGCCGAGGGCCGTCCGAAGCGGATGTTGTCCTCGAGCGTCGAGTCGAACAGGAACCCGTCCTGCGGGACCATGACGATCCGCTCCCTGAGCGAGGAGAAGCTGACCGTGCGCAGATCGGTCCCGTCCACGAGGATCCGGCCGGACGTCGGGTCCATGAGCCGGGTGAGCAGCTTGGCGAAGGTCGTCTTGCCCGAGCCGGTCTCCCCCACCACCGCGACCCGCGTGCGCGGCGGGATCTCGACCGACACGTCGTGGAGCACCGGCGGCCCGCCGGGGTAGGCGAAGCCCACGCCGTCGAAGCGCACCGAGATCGGGCCGCGCGGCAGCGTCGCGCCGTTCTCCGGGTCGGCCACGTCGGCCGGGGTGTCGAGCACGCCCAGGATGCGCCGCCATCCGGCGATCGCGTTCTGCGCCTCGTTCAGCACCTCGGTCGCGGTCTGCAGCGGGCTGATGAACAGCGTGATCAGGAACAGGAAGGCGATGAGCCGCCCCGCCGTGATCGACTCGGCCACGCCCAGCCAGACCCCGGCCACGACCACCAGGGCGACCGTGATCGAGGCGACCAGCTCGGTGGCGGGGAACGTGAATCCGACGATCTTCTGGGCCCGGGTCTGCGCCGCGCGCATCCCGTCCACCGCCGTGTCGATCCGCTCGGCCGTGCGGTCCTCCGAACCGTACGCCCGGATCACCGCGCTGCCGACGACCGACTCGCTGACGGCGGCGAGGACGTCGCCGGCGCGCTCGCGCACCCGGGTGTACGCCCCGGCCACCAGCCGCTGGAACCGGGGCAGGGCCAGCACCAGCGGCAGGAAGCAGACCCACACGAGCAGCGTGAGCTGCCAGGAGTAGACGGCCATGAGCACGGTCGCCACCACCAGCTGGCCGGCGGACACGATGACCATCAGCCCGCCCCACTGCATGAACGTGCTGATCTGGTCGACGTCGCCGGTCACCCGGGAGACGAGGCCGCCACGCCGCTCGGTGTTCTGCGTCAGCACCGACAGGTCGTGCACGTGCCGGAAGCCCTTACCGCGCAGGGCCGCCAGGCCCGACTCGGTGGAACGGTAGAGCCGGACGTTCATGAGGTAGCCGCACAGCGCGGTCAGCACGACGGCGAGCGCGCACAGGGCCACCGCGTTCCGGATGAAGGGCAGGTCGGGCACGCCCGAGCGCAGGCCGCGGTCGATCACCTGCTGCACGGCGATCGGCACGACGACCTTGCCCAGTGTCGCCAGCACGGCAAGCACGAGCGTCCCGGCGAGCCCGCGGCGGAACTCCGGCGACAGCCGCAGTCCCTGCCTGAGCGTCTCCAGGGCGCCCCGGTCGGCCGACCGCAGGGACGAGGTCTCTCCTGTGGCCGTGTCGGTCACGGCGGTCACCGCGTCACACTCCTCGTCAGGGGCTTCGGGCCGTGCGTCATGCGACGACCTCCTCATCGGTGTCTTCGCGGATGTCGAGCGCGGCCGCTCGGCCTCCTCGCGCTCGTAGGCGGTGACGAGGTCGCGGTAGCCCGGGCAGCGGACCAGCAGCTCCTCGTGCGTGCCGTGGTCGGCGACCACGCCCTGCTCCAGGTAGACGACCTCGTCGGCCAGCGCGATCGTCGCCATCCGGTAGGCGACCACGATCACCGTGGCCTCGGCGGCGCCGTCGCGCAGGCCGTACAGGATGCGCTTTTCGACCTGCGGGTCGACGCTGGAGGTGGCGTCGTCGAGGATGAGCAGCCGGGGCTCGCGCACGAGCGCGCGGGCCAGCGCGAGGCGCTGGCGCTGACCGCCCGACAGCGTCGCGCCGCGCTCGCCGATCCGGGTGTCCAGGCCGGACGGCAGCGCGCTGACGAAGCCGTCGGCCTGCGCGAGCCGCAGCGCGGCCCAGACCCGCTCGTCCGGCACCTGCCCGGCGAGCGCGATGTTGCCGCGCACGGTGTCGTCGAACAGGAACGTCTGCTGCGGGACGAGCGCCACCGAGGCGCTCACCTCGCCTCTGGCCGCCTCGCGCAGGTCGACGCCGTCGACGCGCACGACGCCCTCGTCGGGGTCGATCAGGCGCGCGAGCAGCTGGGTGAGCGTCGACTTGCCCGCCCCGGTCGGCCCGACGACCGCGATCGTACGGCCCGGCGCGACGGCGAAGCTCACGTCCCTCAGCACCGCGTTCCCCGGCACGTACGCGTAGGAGACGCCCTCGGCCTCCACCCGGGCCGGGCCGGAGGCGTCCAGGCGGGCGGTGCCGTACTCCATGGAGCCGGTGGCGTCGAGGACGTCCCTGACTCGCGTCCAGCCGACGACGCTGCGCGGCAGCTCGGCCAGCACCCAGCCGAGCGCCCGTACGGGGAAGGCGAGGAGGGTGAACAGATAGGCGACCTGGATCAGGTCGCCTGCCGCGACGCCGCCGGACTCCAGCCGCAGCGATCCGACGAGCAGCACGGCGAGCACGCCCAGCGTGGGCAGCGCCTCGAGCAGGGGGTCGAACAGCCCGCGGACCCGGCCGACGGCGACGTTGGCGTCCCGCAGCGCGTCGGCCTTCGCCTGGAACCGCGCGGTCTCCGCGTCCTCCCGGCCGAGGGTCTTGACGACGAGCGCGCCGTCGAAGCTCTCGTGCGCGACCTCGCTCACCTCGGCCCGCAACTGCTGGGCCCGCATCGCGAGCGGGGAAAGCCTGCGCTGGTAGACCAGGTTGAGCACGGCAACGGCCGGGAAGATCAGGAAGCCCACGACGGCGAGCACCGGGTCGACCAGCACGATCGCCACGGCGGCCGTCACGAGCATCACGACCACGCCCACCGCCATCGGCAGCGGGGCGAGCGGCCCCCAGGCCGCCTCGACGTCGGAGTTGGCGTTGGACAGCAGCTGCCCGGTGGGGTGGCGGTGGTGCCAGGCGAGGGGCAGCCGCAGATACTGCCGGGTGACCGCGCGGCGGGAGTGGGCCTGCATGCGGTACTGGTGGATCCCCGCCATGATGCGCCGGCCCATGATTCCCGCGGCCTTGAGCACCGCCACGCCGACGATCAGCAGGGCCGCCGCAACCAGCACGCCGGTGCTCGCCGTGCCATTCCGGAACGCGGGCAGCACCGCGTTGTCGGTCGCCCAGCCGAGCGCCCAGGACGAGGCGACGGTCATCGCGCCGTAGAGGGCGCTGGCGAGGACCGCGCCGGTGAAGATCCTCGGCTCGGTCCTGATCGCCACGCCGATGACCTTGAGACCCTGGAGCATGATTGAGCTGCCGGGCCGCGCGGGGGACTCCTTCGTCGGCACGCGGTGCGTTCCTTCCGATCGGGGGACCAACCGGGGCCGCTCCCTGCGAGCGCCCCGGAGGGGGACGTTACTCACTCGGGGACGTCACCGGATCGGTCACCGGACCGACGCCACCCAAGCCCTTGGTCCTAGTTACTCCCTATCATCCTGATCAACCTGTTTATTCCTCGGACGTGCTCGGCCGCCGGGCCCGAGGGCGTGGCGGACGTAGGCTGATCCCGTGACACACGCCCAGACGGAGCGCGCGGCGCTCTGCGACCTGCTCGACCGCCTCGGTCCCGAGGCGCCCACGCTGTGCGAGGGGTGGGCGACCGAGGACCTCGCGGCCCACCTCGTCCTGCGCGAGCGCCGGCTCGACGCCGCGCCCGGCATCGCACTGCCGTTCCTCGCGGGCTACACCGCCACCGTGCAGGACCGCATCAAGCGGAGCCACCCCTACCCCGAGCTGGTCGGGCTCGTCCGCCACGGCCCGCCGCGCTGGACGCCGTACGGCCTGGTCCCCCGCCTGGACGAGATCGTCAACACGGTGGAGCTGTTCATCCATCACGAGGACGTGCGCCGGGCGCAGGCCGGCTGGGAGCCCCGGGTCATCCCGAGGGACCTGCAGGAGGCGTTCTGGAACCGGCTGCGCGGCACCGCCCGGCTCTTCCTGCGCAAGGCTCCGGTGGGGGTCGTGCTCCGCCGCCCCGACGGCGCCAAGGCCGCCGGGCGGATGGCGGAGCCCGCCGTGGTGGTCACCGGTGAGCCGTCGGAGCTGCTGCTGTTCGCGTTCGGCCGGCAGGCGCACGCCCGGGTGACGTACGACGGGGACGCCGCGGCGGTCGCCCGGCTCCAGGAGGCCCGATTGGGGCCATGAGGAGGGAGTCGCGGGACTTGTCCGGAATCCTCCACGTAAACGTCGTGCAATGGGGCAGCATGAGACCAGCCACGATGTGTGGGAGCGTTTGGGAGCCCCGGATGAACCTCAAGAAGGTCCTGACCTACCTGGCCATCGCATTTGTGATCTTCTATTTGTTCACGCAGCCGGCGAACGCCGCCGGCGCGGTCAGGAACCTTTTCGGGGGCATCAGCACGGGAGCCGAACGCCTGTCCGCGTTCTTCACCTCGCTCTTCTCGGGCTGACCTCGCTTTTCCCGGGCCTGACCCCGTTCGTCGCGGGGCTGGGCCGCGTTGTTCCGGCGGTGTCCGGGCAGGCCCGGGAGGAGTCCGGACCACGCCGCGACGAGACCGTGGATCCCGCCGTCTCACGATGAGGGCGGAACGGCCTCATGTCCTCTCGGCTAGTTATGATCAACACTGCCGCCGGGTACAAACAACCGGGATACCGATTGCAGGAGGCCCCCCGATGAAGGTGAAGAAGGTTCTTACGTACGCGGCCATCGCGTTCGTGGTCTTCTACCTCTACAGCCAGCCGCACGCGGCGGCAGGCGCCGTGCGCGGCGTGTTCGACACGGTCAACACCGGAGCCAGCCGACTGGCGACCTTCTTCACCTCGGTCCTGAGTTGAGGCCGCGGACCGCCCGCCCCCGCTCTCCCTCAGGTAGCCCCGACCACGACCACAGGCAGCGACGAACGACGACCCAACCGTAGTGACAGTCAGAGCCGCGAGGCTCTCCGCTCACAGGCCGGCAGGGCATCCGCCCTTGCTCCGCCGGCCTCTCCTTTCGCATCCCTTCGACCGGCGAGCGGCTCATCCCGAGGCCCAAGACCTCTGCCCCCAGGCCCCGTTCTCACACCCGCTTGATTTCCCAGGGCTCCGGTGAACGGGAGCGGGTGCCGAGACGCGTTACCCGCGCTGCCGGTGCTCCGTGAGCTCGTATTCCACGAACGCCCCGATCATCGCCCGCCAGACGGCCTCGGCGACCTCAGGGGACAAGCCCTCACGCTCCGCGCGCTCCCGCGCCGCGGTCACGACCCGCTCCACCCGGTCAGGAGCCCGTACGGCCTGCTCGTCCGTCTTGAAGGCGGCCGCAGCGCGCACGAGACGCTGCCGCTCGGCCAGCAGCGTCGTCAGACGGGCGTCGAGCTCGTCGATGCGGCGGCGGACGTCGTCGAGCGAGGTGGGGCCGGACACATGTTCCTCCGGTGGCGAGACGATGATCACTGGCAACTCTAGGGCAGATGCGGGAGAGGGCCGTTCCCTTTCGGGAGGGATCCCGATAAAAGACCGCACAATCGCGCATGCCGGGTTTCGCCCACTATCGTCCTATTTGCGGTGATTGGTATGGACGGTTGCGCGATGTCCGGCTGACCATGGAGGAGGCGGACTCCGGAGCGCCGAATGATCCCTCGACGGACAGGAGACAGCTATGCGTGCCAAGCGTTTCCCGAGCCTGCTGGGCCTGGCGTTCCTCGCCGCCGTCGGTCTCGCGGCGGCCCAACCGGCCCACGAGGCGTCCGCCGCCGCGACCTGCTGGGGCGACGACGGGTGCGGCGGCTCCTTCCAGGGGCAGTGGCAGTCCCAGTCGATGGCGTCCTCCTCGCTCGGCACCGGCCCGGACGCCTACCCCACCGCGATCGTCGACATCGACTGAGGACCCACCGACCGGGGGCCGGATCCCGGCCCCCCGGTGAGCGGCCTGTGAGCGGCCCGGTGGGCGCTCAGCGGACCGGATGACCGGCCGCGCGCAGCGTGTCCTTCACCTCGTGGATCTTGAGCTGGCCGAAGTGGAAGACCGACGCCGCCAGCACGGCGTCCGCCCCGGCGTCCACCGCGGGCGGGAAGTCCTCCAGCCGCCCGGCGCCGCCGGAGGCGATCAGCGGGACGCTCACGGCCGCCCGTACGGCCCGCAGCATCTCCAGGTCGTATCCCGACTTGGTGCCGTCGCCGTCCATCGAGTTGAGCAGGATCTCGCCGACGCCGAGCTCCTCCCCCGCGCCGGGCCCCACTCCACCGCGTCGGATGCCGGTCCCCCGGCGCCCGCCGTGGGTGGTCACCTCGAAACCGGAGGGCGTGGGCGGCCCGTCGACCACCCGGCGCGCGTCCACCGACAGCACGATGCACTGCGACCCGAACCGGCGCGAGGTCTCGGTCAGCAGTTCCGGCCGGGCGATGGCGGCGGTGTTGATGCCGACCTTGTCGGCGCCCGCGCGCAGCAGCCGGTCCACGTCGTCGGCCGACCGCACACCTCCGCCGACCGTCAGCGGGATGAACACCTGCTCGGCCGTACGGCGCACCACGTCGAGCATGGTCTCGCGCTCGCCCGAGGAGGCGGTGATGTCGAGGAAGGTCAGCTCGTCGGCCCCCTCGGCGTCGTAGCGCGCGGCCAGTTCGACCGGATCGCCGGCGTCCCTGAGGTTCTCGAAGTTGACCCCCTTGACGACCCGGCCCGCGTCGACGTCCAGGCAGGGGATCACCCGCACCGCTACGGTCATCGCTCAGTCCTCATCGCTGCCGCGTTCCACCGGCCGATACGCCTCGACCTCGACCTCGACCAGCATGCGCTCGTCGACCAGCCCGGCGACCTGCACGCTCGTGCACACGGGCCGTACGTCGCCGAAGATCTCGCCGTGCGCCTTGCCGACGGCGTCGAAGTCGCCGGCGTTCACCACGTACAGACGGGTGCGCACCACGTCGGCCCGGGTGGTGCCGGCCTTCTCCACGGCGTCCAGCGCGATGGAGAAGGCGGTGAGCGTCTGCTGGTAGGCGTCGCCCACGTGCTGGACCTCCCCGCCGACGGTGGCGGTGCAGCCGGACACGAGCACGTGGGGCCCGGCGACGACCGCGCGGGCGTAGCCGTAACGGTCCTCCCAGGGGCCGCCGGAGGAGATCCGCCCTTCGGGCATCTGCGTGCTCATGCCACCTCCTCGCCTTCGGCTCGGAGTCCGGTCGTGCCGGAGGCGCGCAATCCGGCACTTCGCCAGGCGCTGTGCTCTCTGATTCGCTCGCTGCGCTCGCTCATGCGGACTTCACCGCCGCGAGCGCCTCTTCCAGGGTGAACGCCTGGGCGTACAGCGCCTTGCCCACGATGGCGCCCTCGACGCCGTCCGGCACGAGCGTCGCGATCGCCCGCAGGTCGTCGAGCGAGGACACCCCGCCGCTGGCGATGACCGGGCGGTCGGTCCGCGCGCAGACCTCGCGCAGCAGGTCGAGGTTGGGACCGCGAAGCGTGCCGTCCTTGGTGACGTCGGTGACGACGTAGCGGGGGCAGCCCTCCGACTCCAGCCGGTCGAGCACCTCCCACAGGTCGCCGCCCTCCTGGGTCCAGCCGCGGGCGGCCAGCGTGGTGCCGCGCACGTCCAGCCCCACCGCGATGCGGTCGCCGTGCTCGGCGATCGCCTTGGCACACCACTCCGGGTTCTCCAGCGCGGCGGTGCCGATGTTGACCCGGCGGCAGCCGGTGCTCAGCGCGGCCTCGAGCGAGGCGTCGTCGCGGATTCCACCGGACAGCTCCACGTGCACGTCGAGCGCGCCGACGACGGAGGCGAGCAGCTCGCGGTTGCTCCCCCGGCCGAACGCCGCGTCGAGGTCGACCAGGTGGATCCACTCCGCGCCGGCCTTCTGCCAGGCCAGGGCGGCGGCGAGCGGATCCCCGTACGAGGTCTCCGTCCCCGCCTCGCCCTGCACGAGGCGGACGGCTTGGCCGTCGGCGACGTCGACGGCTGGGAGCAATACGAGCGACATTTGGTCATGACCTCCGGTCGAAGACGATGGTGACGAGCACCGGGAGCAGCAGGATCGAGCCGAGGAACACGCCCAGCCGGGCCATCCACGAGTCGAGCAGGATCCAGGCGAGCGCCTGGACGAGGAACCACAGCACGGCGACGACGGCGTTCTCGGTGCGGCGCCGGCGGGCGATGTACCCGCGCTGCCGGGCTACCCGCACCGGCCTGGCCGGCCGCGGCAGCACCGCGGCCACGGCCCCGGTGACGGGCCCGACGAGCCGCCGGCGCATCTCGCGCCGCCTGGCGGCCCTCGCCTCGCGCTCGGCCCGGGCCGCCGCGAGGCGTTCGCGCTCGGCTTCGCGCTCCGCCCTCCGGCGGGCCCGTTCCTTGCTCATCGGGCCTCCCGCTCAGGTCCGGTCACGGCCTGGCCGGACGTACGCGCCGCAGCCCCGCCGTTCACCAGTGTCGCACCGCTGCCTCGAGATTTCGCGTGCCGGACACGCTCACAACGTGCTCAGCCAGTTGGACAGCAGCACGGCCCCCGCGTCCCCGGACTTCTCCGGGTGGAACTGGGTGGCCATGAGGGGACCGTTCTCGACGGCGGCCACGAACGGCACGCCGTGCTCGGCCCAGGTGACCAGCGGCGCGCGGAAGCCGTCGCCGGCCTCCAGCCGCCAGTCGCGCACGCCGTAGGAGTGGACGAAGTAGAAGCGCGTCCCCTCCTCCAGGCCGCGGAACAGCACGCTGCCCTCGGGCGCGGTCACGGTGTTCCACCCCATGTGGGGCAGCACGGGCGCGTCGAGCCGCTCGACCGTGCCGGGCCACTCGCCGCAGCCCTCCGTGTGGACGCCGTGCTCGACGCCCTTCTCGAACAGGATCTGCATGCCGACGCAGATCCCGAGCACCGGGCGCCCGCCGGACAGCCGGCGGCCGACGATCTGGTCGCCGCGCACGCCCTTCAGCCCCTCCATGCACGCGGCGAACGCCCCGACGCCGGGGACGACGAGCCCGTCCGCGTCGAGTGCCGCGTCGAAGTCGGCGGTGACGGTGACGTCCGCCCCGACCCGGGCGAGCGCCCGCTCGGCCGAGCGGAGGTTGCCCGAGCCGTAGTCGAGCACGACCACGCGCTTGCTCACTGCCACCACATCACCCCCGCGGTGATCGCCATGGCGGCCCCGACGCCGGCGAGCGCCGCCAGCAGCTTGAGGCCCTGCCGTATGCCCGAGATGACCCCGCCGATCAGGAAGAGGCCGATGAAGATCATCCCTCCGGACGCGAAGGTCATCAGAGGACGCCCTTGGTGCTGGGCACGCCGGTCGCCCGGGGGTCCCGTTCCGACGCCTCGCGCAGCGCCCGCGCCAGCGCCTTGAACTGCGCCTCCACGATGTGGTGGGCGTTGCGCCCGTACGGCACGTGCACGTGGAGGCAGACCGCCGCCTGCGCGACGAACGACTCCAGGATGTGCCGGGTCATGGTGGTGTCGTAGTCGGGCCCGATCATCGGGGCCATGCCCTCGGGCTCGGTGTGGACGAGGTACGGCCGGCCGGACAGGTCCACCGTGACCTGCGCGAGCGCCTCGTCCAGCGGACAGGAGGCACTGCCGAACCGCCGGATGCCCGACTTGTCGCCCAGGGCCTCGCGGAACGCCGCGCCGAGCGCGATCGAGGTGTCCTCGATCGTGTGGTGGGCGTCGATGTGCAGGTCGCCCTCGGTCTTCACGGTCAGGTCGAACAGGCCGTGCTTGCCGAGCTGGGCGAGCATGTGGTCGTAGAACCCCACACCGGTGGACACGTCGACGATCCCGGTGCCGTCGAGGCACACCTCGACCAGCACCGACGTCTCCTTCGTCGTGCGCTCGACGCGGCCGCGGCGCTCGTTGAGCTCGGTCATGCGAGGACCCCCTCCAGCGCGGCGCGGAACGCCGCCATCTCTTCCGGCGTGCCGATCGACACGCGCAGCCAGCCCGCGGGACCGGTCTCCCGGATCAGCACCCCGCGATCGAGCAGTCCCTCCCATACGGACCGCCGATCCGCAAACGTACCGAACAGCACGAAGTTGGCGTCGGAGTCGGCGGCCACCAGGCCGCGTCCGCGCAGCCAGTCCACGGTGGCGTCCGCTCGGCGCGCAACGCGTCCACCGTGCCCAGCAGCTCCTCGCGGTGCGCCAGCGCCACCCGGGCCGCCGCCTGGGTCAGCGTGGACAGGTGGTAGGGCAGGCGGACCAAGAGCATGGCGTCGACCACCGCGGGATCGGCGGCGAGGTAGCCGAGCCGGGTGCCGGCCATCGCGAACGCCTTGGACATGGTCCGCGTCACGATCAGCCGGGGGTTGCCGGGCAACAGGGTCAGCGCCGACCGGGTGCCGGTGCGGGCGAACTCGGCGTACGCCTCGTCCACCACGACCATTCCGGGCGCGGCGGCGAGGATCCGCTCGATCACCTCCAGCGGCAGGGCCGTGCCGGTCGGGTTGTTCGGCGAGGTCAGGAACACCACGTCGGGGCGGTGCTCCTCGATCGCCGCCACGGCGGCGTCGGGGTCGAGCGCGAAGTCCTCCTCGCGCAGGCCCTCGATCCAGCGGGTGTTCGCGCCGCCCGCGATGATCGGGTGCATGGAGTACGACGGCTCGAACCCGATGGCCGAGCGGCCGGGGCCGCCGAACGCCTGGAGGATCTGCTGGATGATCTCGTTGGAGCCGTTGGCCGCCCACAGCTGGCGCGCGGTCAGCCCGTGGCCGAGGTAGTCGGCGAGGTCCTTGCGCAGCTCGACGGCGTCCCTGTCGGGGTAGCGGTTCAGCGTCGCCGCGCCCTGCCGTACGGCACGGGCGAGGTCGTCGATCAGCGCGGCCGACGGGGGGTAGGGGTTCTCGTTGGTGTTGAGCTGCACCGGCACGTCGAGCTGCGGCGCGCCGTACGGCTGCTTGCCGCGCAGGTCGTCGCGGATCGGCAGGTCGTCGAGGGTCGTCATGCGGGCACTTCCCAGTCGAAGCGGGCGCGGATGGCGGCGCCGTGGGCGGGCAGGTCCTCGGCGTCGGCGAGCGCGCACACGTACGGCGCGGCCCCGGCCAGCGCCTCGCGGCTGTAGTCCACCACGTGGATGCCGCGCAGGAACGTCTGCACCGACAACCCCGAGGAGTGGCAGGCGCAGCCGCCGGTCGGCAGCACGTGGTTGGAGCCCGCCATGTAGTCGCCGAGCGACACCGGCGCGTACGGCCCGACGAAGATCGCGCCGGCGTTGCGCACCCGGGCGGCGACCGCGCGGGCGTCGGCCGTCTGGATCTCCAGGTGCTCGGCGGCGTAGGCGTCCACGACCTTCAGCCCGTCCTCGATGTTCGAGACGAGCACGATGCCCGACTGGCGGCCGGCGAGCGCCTCGGTGATGCGCTCGGAGTGCCGGGTCGCCGCCACCTGGCCGGGCAGTTCCTTCTCCACCGCGTCGGCCAGCTCCACGCTGGTGGTGACCAGCACGGAGGCGGCGATGACGTCGTGCTCGGCCTGGCTGATCAGGTCGGCCGCGACGTGCACGGGGTCGGCGGTCTCGTCGGCGAGGACCGCGATCTCGGTGGGCCCGGCCTCGGAGTCGATGCCGATGCGGCCCTTGAGCAGCCGCTTGGCCGCGGCCACCCAGATGTTGCCGGGACCGGTCACCATCGTGGCCGGGCGGCACTCCTCGGTGCCGTAGGCGAACATCGCCACGGCCTGGGCGCCGCCCACGGCGTACACCTCGTCGACGCCGAGCAGCGCGCAAGCGGCGAGGATGGTGGGGTGCGGGAGCCCGCCGAACTCCTTCTGCGCGGGCGAGGTGACGGCCAGCGAGGGCACGCCCGCCTCCTGGGCGGGGACCACGTTCATGACCACGCTGGAGGGATAGACGGCCCGGCCGCCGGGGACGTACAGCCCCACGCGGTCGACCGGCACCCAGCGCTCGGTGACCGTTCCGCCCGGCACGACCTGCGTGGTGGTGTCGGTGCGCCGCTGGTCGCGGTGGACCAGGCGGGCGCGGCGGATCGACTCCTCCAGGGCCGCGCGCACGGCCGGGTCCAGCTCCTCCAGGGCGCGTGTGAGCGCCTCGGCGGGCACCCGGGCGGACTCCAGCTCGACGCCGTCGAATCTCGCGGTCAGCTCCCGTACGGCTGCCGCGCCGCGATGGCGGACCTCCTCGCAGATGGGCCGCACCTTCTCCAGGGCGGCCTCGACGTCGAGTTCGGCGCGGGGCAGCACGTCGCGCAGGTCGGCAGGAAGGGACCCGCGCAGGTCGATACGGGAAATCACCGTCCCAGTCTACGGACGACCAGGGACGGATCCGTGTGCGTCCAGCATTCGGGACGGACGTTTCACTGGCACGCGCACCGCTCGGGAGCTGGGAATCTGCTCCCCCGCACGTTTTACCGGTCCGACTCTTGACAGGTTTTCGGGCACTAATCCACACTCTCGGGCAATACCAGTCACATTCGGTCAAAGGCGGATCTCTTGCTTCCGGCACAGCGCCACCAGCGGATCATCGAAGCCCTCGGGCGGAAGGGGACCGTGCGCACCGAGGACCTGGCCGCACTGCTCGGCGTCTCCCACGAGACCGTCCGGCGCGACCTGGCGATCCTGGAGCGCCGGGCGCTGCTCGTCCGCGTGCACGGCGGGGCCACCTCGGCGCCGTCCGGCACCGGCGAGGAGCTGTCCTACCTGGAGCGCTCGACCAGCCAGTCGGAGGCGAAGGCCGTGATCGGCGAGCTCGCGGCGCAGCTCCTGCGGCCGGGCCAGACCGTGGTCATCGACGTGGGCACCACGGCCGTCCACGTCGCCAGGGCCGTCCCCCCGTCCTTCCGGGGAGTGGTCGCCACCTGCTCGCTGCTGGTGGCGGCCGAGCTCGCGGGCCGCCCCGGCGTCGAGGTGCTGGTGGCGGGCGGGCGCGTACGGCAGGGCGACCTCGCCGTCTCCAACGCCCACACGCTGGGGTTCTTCCAGGACCTGCGCGCCGACGTGGCGTTCCTCGGCTCCGGCGGGGTGGACGCCGAAGCCGGGCTCACCGACTACTTCCTGGACGAGGTCGCGACCAAACGCGTGATCCTCGCCAACACCGCCAGGACGTACGTGCTCGCCGACAGCTCGAAGCACGGCAGGGTCGCCGCCTACCGGGTGTGCGCCCTGGACGACCTGTCCGGCCTCATCACGGACGGGGAACCCCCTTCCGCGCTCGCGTCCGCCCTGGTCAGGGCGGGTGCCGAGGTGATCAACCCGTAGGGAGTGTCCGACGAATGCTGCCCGCCGCGAGCGTGGATCCAGGTGGATGCATCGCAAGGCGGAGGAGGAGCTCGTGGCCGGAGGCCACGGGCGACGACGACAACGCGGCGAGGCGCCGCCTGGGCCACGCGCAGCAGGGCTTGATTCGTCGGACACGACCAAAAGGTGGCCCGGCGGCGCGGCCACGCCGCCGGGCCCGGACCGTTGCAATCTCCCCAGCTCCAGCCAGGAGACGATCCATGACCCATCCTTCCACGCGCCCGCCATCTCATGATCAGGCCGACGCGGCCATCTCCCACGCCGGATACGCCCAGCAGTTCTCGCGCACGCTGAAGTCGTTCGAGTCCTTCGCCGTCGCGTTCTCCTTCATCTCGATCACCACCGGCCTGTTCACCACATACGGCACCGTGCTCAACTC
Source organism: Microbispora sp. GKU 823 (assembly GCF_002027145.1). Classification (NCBI taxonomy): domain Bacteria; kingdom Bacillati; phylum Actinomycetota; class Actinomycetes; order Streptosporangiales; family Streptosporangiaceae; genus Microbispora; species Microbispora sp. GKU 823. The sequence continues at coordinate 14,210 of NZ_MWJN01000101.1, forward strand.
GGGCGGGCCCGCGGGCATCTGGACCTGGCCGATCGTCGGCGCGGGCACGGTCGCGGTCGCCCTCCTGTACGGCGCGCTGGCCAGCCGCATCCCGCTGTCGGGCTACAGCTACCAGTGGGCGAGCAGGCTCGCCTCGCCGGTGCTGGGCTGGTGGTTCGGCTGGGTGTCGTTCGCGTTCCTCGCGATCGTCGCGGTGGCGGTCGACTACGGCCTCGCCCAGGTGGCGCTGTTCCCGCTGTTCGGCTGGGAGTACACGCCCATGGCCGGCGCGCTCACCACGCTCGTCGTGCTGGTCGTCCAGATGGTTCTGATCATCTGGTCCACCCCGATCACCACGAAGATCAACAACCTCGCGGTGAGCGCCGAGGTGATCGCGATGATCGGGCTGACCCTGCTGATCGCCGGGTTCGCGATCTTCGGGGGCCACGCCGAGTGGTCCAACCTCACCTCCACCGGCGCCGTCTCCGGCGACGGCTACTTCGGCTGGCTCGGGCCGTTCATGCTGTCTGCCCTGCTCGGCGCGTTCACGCTGGTCGGCTGGGAGTCGGCGGCCAACCTCGCCGAGGAGACGATCAACCCCAAGCAGGTGGTGCCCCGGGCGATGGTCCGCGCGATCCTGCTCAGCGTCGCCCTCGGCATGCTGTTCCTCGTCGTGGTCACCGCCGCCCTCGGGGGACGACGTGGCGGCGATCACCGCCTCCTCAGCGCCCGTCGCCCAGGTGGTCGAGAACGTCCTCGGCGCCGGGGTGGCGCGGGCCTTCCTCGTCGTCGTGAGCCTCGCGATCTTCGCCTGCGGCTTGGTCATCATGGTGAGCTGCAGCCGGCTGGTCCATGCGATGGCCCGCGACGGCCGGTTGCCGTTCTCCGGGGCGCTGAGCCGGGTGCCGCGCGCCACCGGCGGCCCGACCTGGGCCACCGTGCTCGCGGCCGGCGCGTCGATCGCCATCGTGCTCGCCTTCTCCGGCAACGCCGACGCCCTGTCGCAGCTCCTCGGGGCGGGCACGCTCATGCCCGCCCTGCTGTACGCCGGCACGGTCGCGCTCTACCTCGGCACCCGCCGCAGGCACCGGCCGCGGCCCGACGACTTCCGCCTCGGGAAGTGGGAGCCGCTGGTCGTGGCGGGCGCGGTGATCTGGCTGGTGATCGAGCTGGCGATCTTCCTCATCCCGTCCGACTTCCGCACCGCGCAGGTGTACGCCCTGGGCTCGCTCGTGCTCGGCGCCGTCGTGTTCGCCGTGGTGTGGGTGCGCGGCCGGGACCGCCTGACCCGCGAGACCGGCGACGCCGCGGAGCTCCTGTGAGCGCGCCGGCCGTACTGGCGATCGACCAGGGCACCTCGGGCACGAAGGCGATCGTGGTGGGCGGCGACGGCGCCGTCCTCGCGCTGGCCGAGGCGCCCGTCCGCCCCGCGTACCTGCCGGGCGGGCGGGTGGAGCAGGACCCCGGGGAGCTGCTCGGCTCGGTCCTGGCCGCCGGGCGGGAGGCCGTCGCCGCGGCGGGCGTGCCCGTGGGCGCGGTCACGCTGGCCAACCAGGGCGAGACCGTGCTGGCCTGGGACCCGGCGACCGGCGAGCCGTTGACGACGGCGCTGGTGTGGCAGGACCGGCGGGCCGAAGAGGTGTGCGCCGGTCTCGCCGATCATGCCGAGAGGGTCGCCGAGCTGACCGGGCTCGTGCTCGACCCCTATTTCTCGGCGCCGAAGATGGCCTGGATCCGCCGCAACCTCACCCGCGAGGGGGTGGTGACGACCAGCGACACCTGGCTCGTCCACCACCTGACCGGCGAGTTCGTCACCGATGCGGCGACCGCGAGCAGGTCGGCGCTGCTCGACCTCGACGCGGTCGAGTGGAGCGGGGAGCTGCTCGGCCTGTTCGGCCTGGACGGCGAGCGCCTGCCCGCCATCGTCGCCTGCGACGAGGTCGTCGGGACGACCCGGGCCTTCGGCGGGGAGATCCCGGTCGGCGGCCTGGTCGTCGACCAGCAGGCCGCGCTGCTGGCGGAGGGCTGCCTGTCGGCCGGCGAGGCCAAGTGCACGTATGGCACCGGGGCGTTCCTGCTCGCCAACACCGGCGAGCGGGCGGTGCGCTCGGCCTCCGGCCTGACCACGTCGGTGGCGTGGCGGGCCAGGGGCGCCACGCCCTACTGCGTGGACGGGCAGGTCTACACGGCGGCCTCCGCGGTGCGGTGGCTGAACGGCCTCGGCCTTGTCGGCGACGCCTCCGACCTGGACGCGCTGGCCGCGCCGGACGCCGAGGGCGCGCTGTTCGTCCCCGGGCTGGCCGGGCTGGCCGCGCCCTGGTGGCGGCCGGACGCGACCGGCGCGTTCCTCGGCATGACGCTGTCCACCCGGCCCGGGCACCTGATCCGGGCCGTCCTGGAGGGCATCGCCGCCCAGGTGGCCGACCTGGCCGCGGTCGTCGCGGCGACCTCGGCCGCCCGCTGGCCCGCCTGCGGGTGGACGGCGGGCTCACCCGGTCGGCCGCTCTCATGCAGGCCCAGGCGGACCTGCTGCAGGCGCCGGTGGACGTCTACCCGTCGCCGCACGCGACCGCACTCGGCGCCGCCGCGCTGGCCCGCCTCGCCGTGACCCCCTCGCTCGCGGTGGCGGACGCCGTGCCCGCGTGGGCTCCGGCGACGACGTACGAGCCGCGCTGGCCGGCGGAGCGGGCGGAGGAGTTCATGACGCGCTGGCGGCGGGGTGTCCGCGCGGCGATCGACACGGGGAGGGACGCATGAACGGGGGAGTCAGCAGGTCGGGCCGCTGCCGGACGGGACGGTCGACGTGGCGGTGGTCGGCGGCGGCGTCGTGGGGCGCCGCCGTGGCCCGCGAGCTGGCGGGACGTGAACGCGATGGCCGCGCCCTGTCGGTCGCGCTGGTCGAGGCGCGCTCGGACGTCGGCGACGGCACCAGCAAGGCCAACACCGCGATCCTGCACACCGGCTTCGACGCGACGCCGGGGACGCTGGAGTCGCGCCTGGTGCGGCGGGGATACGAGCTGCTCGGCGGGTACGCCGAGCGCGCCGGCATCCCGGTCGAGCGCACCGGCGCGGTGCTGGTCGCCTGGACCGAGGAAGAGCTGGCCGCGCTCCCCGCTCTGGCGGACAAGGCGGTGAAGAACGGCTACCGGGAGTGCGAGACCGTCGGCGCGGACGAGGTCTACCGGCTGGTCCCGGCCCTCGGCCCCGGCGCGCTCGGCGGGCTGACCGTGCCCGGGGAGTCGATCATCTGCCCGTGGACCACCACGCTCGCGTTCGCCACCGAGGCGCTGGCGCGGGGCACCGGCGTGCTGCTGAACACGCGGGTCGAGGGCGTCCAGCGCGACGGCGGCGAGGAGACCGTGCTGCTGACGAACAGGGGCCCGCTGCGGGCCCGCTGGGTCGTCAACGCCGCGGGGCTGGGTTCCGACGCCGTCGACCGCCTGTTCGGGCACGAACGGTTCACGGTGACGCCGCGCCGCGGCGAGCTGCTGGTCTTCGACAAGATGGCCAGGCCGCTGGCGAACCGCATCGTGCTGCCCGTGCCCAGCTCGCGCGGCAAGGGCGTGCTGATCAGCCCGACGATCTACGGCAACGTGATGCTCGGCCCGACCGCCGAGGACCTGCGCGACCGCGCCGACACCTCCACCTCCGAGGAGGGGTTCGCGTTCCTGGTGGACAAGGGCCTCGCGCTCATGCCCGAGCTGCTGAAGGAGGAGGTCACGGCCTCCTACGCCGGGCTGCGGGCCGCCACCGAGCACGGGGACTACCAGGTGCACCTCGACGCGGCGCAGCGCTATCTCGTGCTCGGCGGCATCCGGTCCACCGGGCTCACCTCGTCCATGGCGCTGGCCGAGCACGCCGCCGGGCTGCTGGCCGAGGCGGGCCTCGTCACCTCCGTACGCGACGAGCTGCCCGAGCCGCCCCGGATGCCCAACATCGGCGAGGCGTTCCCCCGGCCGTACATGCGCGACGACCTCATCGCGAGCGACCCGGCGTACGGGACCGTGGTCTGCTTCTGCGAGCGGGTCACCGCCGGGGAGATCAGGGACGCCCTGGCCTCCCCGCTTCCCCCGGCCGACATCGACGGCCTGCGCCGTCGCACCCGGGCCATGATGGGCCGCTGCCAGGGCTTCTTCTGCGGAGCCGAGGTCGGCCGGCGCCTCGCCCTCGTGCCGGATTCTGTGGAGGAGTCATGAAGAACCTCACCACCGACGTCGCCGTCGTGGGCGGCGGCCCCTCCGGGCTGACCGCCGCCGCCGGTCTCGCGGCGGCCGGTTTGCGGGTCCTGGTGCTCGACCGGGAGCGCGAGGCGGGGGGCATCCCCCGGCACAGCGACCACACCGGCTACGGCCTGCGCGACCTGCGCACGGTGATGACCGGCCCGGCGTACGCCCGTCTGCTGGCCGACCGCGCGGTGGAGGCCGGGGCGCTGGTGCGCACCTCGGCCATGGTGACCGGGTGGGCTGGGGAACACGCCCTGGACGTCACCACCCCGGAGGGCCGCCTGCGGGTGGACGCCCGCGCCGTCGTCCTGGCGACCGGCGCCAGGGAACGTCCCCGTACGGCCCGGATGGTGCCGGGCGACCGCCCGCCGGGCGTGCTGACGACTGGGCAGCTCCAGAACGTGGTCCACCTGCACCACGGCAGGGTGGGGACGCGGGCCGTCGTCGTCGGGGCCGAGCTGGTGAGCTGGTCGGCCGTGCTCACACTGCGCGAGGCGGGCTGCCGTACGGTGCTGATGACCAGCGAGCACGCCCGTGCCGAGTCGTACGCGGCGTTCAGCGTGCCGGGGCGCGCCGTGCTGCGCGTGCCCGTCGCCACCGCCACCCGGGTCGTGCGGATCAACGGCCGCGACGCCGTGGAGTCGGTCGAGGTCGAGGACCTGCGCACCGGCGAGCGCCGCGCCGTGCCCTGCGACACCGTGGTGTTCACAGGCGACTGGGTTCCGGACCACGAACTGGCCCGGGCCGCCGGGCTGGCGATGGACCCGGGCAGCAGGAGCCCGGTCGTGGACAACACCCTGGCCACCAGCCGCCCCGGCGTTTTCGCCGTCGGCAACCTGGTCCACCCCGTGGACACCGCCGACGTGGCCGCCCTCGACGGCCGCCACGTGGTGGAGCACGTCCTGGCGCACCTGTCCGGGCACGCGTCGGAGTGGTCGGGCTTGGACAGACGCGCGGGGATCCCGCTGCGGGCCGAGGCGCCGTTCCGATGGGTCTCCCCCGGGCTGGTCAGGCCGGGCGCGGGCGCGCCGCCACGTCACCGGATCCTGCTGTGGCCGGACGAGCACCGCGCCGTCGCCAGGGTGGTGGTGACGCAGGACGGCCGCGAGGTCGCCCGCCGCACCCTGCCGTGGCCGGTCTCCCCCGGCCGGGTGTTCCGGGTGCCGTCGTCCCTGCTGTCCGGGGCGGACCCGCGCGGCGGCCCGATCACGATCTCACTGGGCTGAGACCGCCGGCGCGCTGGCGGGCGCGCCGCCCGCGGCCGGGGGACGGCGCGGCGATCGGGGGCGCGACCAGCGGGAGCGTCCTGGCCAGCACGAGGGCGAATCCGAGCTGGAACGTCGCCTCGCCGTGGATGAGCAGCCCCTCGGTCTGGAGCACGTACACCGCGGCGAGGACGCCGCCGCCGAACTGGACCAGGAGGAACGCGACGCCGGCGACGTCACCGTGGGCCCACGCGACGAGCCACCCGGCCAGCAGGAGCTGGAGCACGAACAGGGCCGCGCCCAGGCCCCGATGCGCCCAGTCGACCACCCCGCCCAGGGTGTAGGGCGTCAGCACGATCCCGGCCAGCAGCACGACGAACGAGTCGGCCATCCGCCGCAGGCGGGCCGGGGACGGCGTGCGGGCCGCCGCGTCGCGCAGCGCCCGGTGGGTGAACAGCGCGGCCCCGGCGAGACCCGCCGCGTACGGCAGCACGGTCTGCCAGTGGACCCCGTAGTAACTCATGCCGTGGTTGACCGCCAGGCCCTCCGGCCGCAGGGTGACGCACACGCCGAGTCCACCGAACAGGCACGCCTGTCCCTTCGCCACGTCACCAACCGTCCTCATCGGCTGCCCTTCCGCGCTCGGCCGTCGGCAAAGGTCACGTAACAAGATTGTCCCCTTTAGATCGTTTTGCCATACGCCGGGTGGGCATGAGGACCGGTTTACGCGCAGCCGGGCGGCACAATGGCCGCATGGAGATCTGGATCAACCCGGCCTGCTCGAAGTGCCGGTCGGCCTTGTCGCTGCTCGACGCCGAGGGCGCCGGGTACACGGTCCGGCACTACCTGGAGGACCCGCCGAGCGCGGCGGAGCTCGCCGGGTGCTGCGCCGCCTCGGCCTGGAGCCCTGGGACGTCGCCCGCCTCGGCGAACCCGTCGCGGCCGAGCTGGACATGGAGTCGTGGCCGCGCGACGAAGCGTCCCGCGAACGGTGGATCGCGGCCATGGCCGCCCACCCGATCCTGATCCAGCGGCCGATCATCACCGCCGACGACGGCACCGCCGTGGTGGCCCGCTCCCCCGAGGCCGTACGCTCCGTCCTGCCCTGACGGGTTGTCCGCAGCGGGCGAAGCGGGGAGGAGCGTCCGCACTAGGCTTGCCGTCGTGAGCAAGACCAAGAGCAAGGGCGGCCAGAGCACTCCGGCGACGGTCGCCCTCACGCAGGCGAAGGCGGAGTTCACCCTTCACCCCTACGACCACGACCCGAACGCCCAAGCGTACGGCGAGGAGGCGGCCGACGCGCTCGGGCTGCCCTACGAGCGGATCTTCAAGACGCTGGTGGCGGAGACCGAGGCGGGCCTGGCGGTCGCGGTCGTGCCGGTGGCGGGCAAGCTCGACCTCAAGGCGTTCGCAGCGGCGCTGAAGGGCAAGCGGGCGGCGATGGCCGACGCGGCCAAGGTGGAGCGGGTGACCGGCTACGTGGTCGGCGGCATCAGCCCGCTCGGGCAGCGCAAGCGGCTGCCGACCGTGGTGGACGAGTCCGCGCTCGGCTTCGAGACGATCTACTTCTCCGCCGGGCGCGCGGCCTGCAGATCGAGACCGCGCCGGGCAACCTCGTCCGGCTCGCCCAGGCCGTGACCGCCCCCATCGCGAAGCTCTGAGCCTGTCTACTGTTGCCATCGCCCGTACGGCTCACCGGCCATGAGACTGGCCGGGAACCGCACCGAACGGGGGAAATGTGAACGAGCTGGTCGATCTCACCGCGACGGAGATGGCCGCGCTGCTGCGGGCGCGCGAGGTGAGCGCGGTCGAACTGACCGAGGCGAGCCTGCGGCGCGTCGAAGAGACGAACCCGCGGGTCAACGCCATCGTGACGCTGACCGCCGAGCGGGCGCTCGACCGGGCCGCCCGCGCCGACGAGGACCTGCGGCGCGGCCTGGTGCGCGGCCCGCTGCACGGCATCCCGGTCGCGCACAAGGACCTCGCCGACACCGCGGGCGTGCGGACCACGTACGGCTCGCGGGCGTTCGCGAACCACGTCCCCACCGAGGACGACCCGCTCGTGCGGCGCATCCGCGAGGCGGGCGGGATCGCCCTGGGCAAGACGAACACTCCGGAGTTCGGCACCGGCTCGCACACGGTCAACGAGGTGTTCGGGGCGACCCGCAACCCCTACGACCTGTCGAAGAGCGCGGGCGGCAGCAGCGGCGGCGCGGCCGCGGCGCTGGCCTGCCGGATGGTGCCGCTCGCCGACGGCTCCGACATGGGCGGCTCGCTGCGCAACCCCGCGTCGTTTTGCAACGTGGCGGGCCTGCGGCCCACCCCGGGGCGGGTGCCGGCGAAGTCGGCGACGGCGGCCTGGTTCACGCTCAGCGTGCCGGGGCCGATGGCCCGCACGGTCGGCGACCTGGCGCTGTTCATGTCGGCCGTCGCCGGGTTCGACCCGGTCTCGCCCTTCTCGATCCGCGAGGACGGCACGGCGTTCGCGGCGTCCCTCGACATGGACCTCGCCGGAGTCCGTCTCGCCTTCAGCCCCGACCTCGGCGGCCTCCCGGTCGACCCCCGCACCGCCGCGGTGACGGCGCGGGCGGCCGAGACGCTGGCCGCGCTGGGAGCCAAGGTCGAGCGGGTGGACCTGGACCTGTCCGACGCCGAGGAGGCGTTCCGCGTCTACCGGTCGTGGTACTACGCGCTCAACTTCGGCGACCTTCCGGAGGTGGGTCCCAACGTCGCCTGGAACGTGGAGCAGGGGCGGAAGGTCACCGGGGCCGACCTCGCCCGCGCCGAGCGGTTGCGCACCGGGCTGTTCCACCGCATGCGGGAGTTCTTCGGCCGCTACGACTTCCTGGTGGCGCCCGTCAGCCAGGTGCCGCCGTTCCCGGTCGAGCAACCGTACGTCATGGAGGTGGCCGGGGTGGAGATGCCCGACTACCTGGCCTGGATGCGGTCGTGCTACTGGATCAGCGTGCTGCACGCGCCCGCGATGTCGGTGCCGTGCGGTTTCACGCCCGACGGTCTCCCGGTCGGCCTGCAGATCGTGGGCAGGCCGTGGGCCGACATGGACGTCCTGCGCCTCGGGCACGCCTTCGAGCAGGCCACCGGCTTCTGGCGGACCGGGCCCCGGCTCAGCTGATCGCACCGTCCCGCGCGAGGTGTCCCCCGCCGGCCGCGCGGGCTCGTGTTCGCGTGGTCAGGATTCAGCGGCTTCTCTCGTTGTAGGTCACGGCGAACTCGATGACCCAGAAGACCGCGGTGGCCACGAGCGGCCAGGCGAACAGCACGCCGTGCGCGGTCAGGTCCAGCGAGGTCGTGGTGGTGTAGCCGCCCGGCCCCGCCGCCTGGACCGCGCCCTTGGCCGTGCCGCCGACCAGCATCGCGACGTACCCGGCGAGCAGCCCGCCGGCGGCGAGCCCCAGGAGGACCTCGACCGGCCGGCCGCGCGACAGCACGTACCCCGCGATTCCGCAGACCAGGCCGAACGCGCCGGTGACCACCGCGAACCAGCCGTCGGCCTCGATGAGCGACTGCGTCTCGGGGTCGGCCACGTGCGGCGCCCCGTCGATCAGCACGTATCGCGTGGCGGGGGCGAGCGCCGACCACACGTATCCGGCGACCACGCCGAGCACGGCGAGCACGAGGACGGTCACGCCGATCGCCGCCAGATTGCCCCTCAGGTGCCGCACCGTCCCGATAGTACCCACGTGGTGATTGGGTCCGGTCCCGTTACTCTTGCTGAAGCCGGGTGCAGGGGACACACGGTATCGGTGTGGGCCAAGGAGGCCGAGTGAGCGAAGAGGTATGGCAGATCGACCCGTCCGGCCCGCTGCGGGGGGACGTGGAGGTCCGGGGATCGAAGAACGCGGTCTCGAAACACATGGTGGCGGCGATGCTCGGCACAGGCCCGAGCACGCTGCACAACGCCCCCGAGGTCGGCGAGGTGGGGCTCACCGCCGCCATGCTCGAAGCCCTCGGCATCCACGTGGAGATCACCCCGGGTGAGATCACCATCGAGCGGGGCACCGAGATCCGGCCGCGGGTGCCGGAGGAGTACACCGGGCTCAACCGCATCCCGATCCTGATGCTCGGTCCGCTGCTGCACCTGGCGGGCGAGGCGTTCGTCCCCCTCGTCGGCGGCGACCCGATCGGCAGGAGGCCGGTCAACTTCCACGTCGAGGCGCTGCGGTCGATGGGCGCGGAGATCGAGGTCGGCGACAACGGCATCACCGCCAAGGCGGCCCGGCTGCGCGGCAGCCGCATCACGCTCCCCTACCCCAGCGTGGGCGCCACCGAGACGATCCTCATGACGGCGGTGCTGGCGGAGGGCAAGACCGTCATCAAGGGCGCGGCGATGGAGCCCGAAGTGGTGGAGCTGGCGCTGTTCCTCCAGCGCATGGGCGCGATGATCGAGCTCAGCCCCGACCGCCGCATCGTCATCGAGGGCGTCGAGCGGCTGCACGGCGCCTCCACCTGGCTGGCCGGCGACCGCATCGAGGCGTTCTCCTACCTCGTGGCGGGCCTGGTGACGGGCGGCGAGGTGCGCGTGCACGGCTGCCACCAGGACCGGCTCGTCACCGCCATCACCACGCTGGCGAGGATGGGCGCGCGGTTCGAGATAACCGACGAGTGGCTGTGCGCCTCCGCCCCGGACGGCCTGCGCGCGGCGGCGGTGCAGACCGACACCCACCCCGGCTTCATGACGGACTGGCAGACGCCGCTGATGGTGCTGTTCACCCGCGCCGAGGGCATGTCGGTGCTGCACGAGACGGTGTTCGAGAACCGGCTCGTGTACGTGCCCGCGTTGCAGAAGATGGGGTGCGAGATCGAGGTGTTCGCCCAGTGCCTGGGCGGACCGGCGTGCCGCTACCACGACACCAACGCCAAGCACTCGGCGGTCGTACGCGGAGTCTCCAACCTGCGCGGGGCCGACGTCACGCTCCCCGACATCCGCGCCGGGTTCTCCGCGGTGCTGGCCGCCGCCGTGGCCGAGGGCACCTCGACCCTGCGGGGTGTCAACCACATCGAACGCGGTTACCACAGACCGTTCGAACAGTTCACCTCCCTCGGGTTGAAGATCAACAGGATCACGTAAAGCTTTGCGGCCTCCGGGTTTGGAGAAACGCCAGAGGTCGCACTGATATCCCGTGACCTCTCGTCTTCTCAGCACCGTCCTCGCGTTGGGCATGTGCGGCGCGGCCGGGGGCACGCTGGTCGCCGGGCTGGTCATGCCCTACGTGGGCGGGGCCGGCCTGGCGGCCAAGAGCGCGGCCTCCACCTTCACCGACCTGCCCGCGCCCCTGCGCGAGGAGCCGCTGCCCGAGGTGACGCGGCTGCTCGACCGCAACGGGCACCAGATCGCCCAGTTCTACTACCAGAACCGGCAGTCGGTGCCGCTGAGCGCGGTCGCCCCGGTCATGCGCCAGGCCATCGTGGCCATCGAGGACGCCCGGTTCTACGAGCACGGCGGCCTGGACATCAAGGGAACGCTGCGGGCCTTCGTCACCAACACGCGGGCCGGCGGGATCAGGCAGGGCGGCTCGTCCATCAGCCAGCAGCTCGTCAAGAACATCATGCTGAACCAGGCCGAGTCGGAGCAGGAGCGGGCGCAGGCCCTCGTCCGCTCGTTCCGCCGCAAACTGGACGAGCTGCGGTACGCGCTGGCGCTGGAGCGCAAATACACCAAGGACCAGATCCTCGAGCGCTACCTCAACATCGCCTACTTCGGCGCGGGCGCGTTCGGCGTCCAGGCGGCGGCCAAGCGGTTCTTCGGCGTCGACGCCGCCGACCTCACGCTCACGCAGGCCGCGACGCTCGCCGGCGCCGTGCGCACGCCGTACGACACCGATCCCTCGCTCGGCGAGGAGCACCAGGAGAGGCTGCGCGCCCGGCGCGACCTGGTCCTGGGCCGGATGGCCGAGCTCGGAGTGATCGGCAAGGACGCGGCGCGCACCGCCGCGGCCGAGCCGCTGGCGCTGCACCTGCGCCCCGAGCCCGGCGGCTGCGCCGGCAGCGCCCACCCCTTCTTCTGCGTGTACGTGGAGCGCGAGGTGCTCACCAACCCCGCCTTCGGATACACCAGGGCCGACCGGGAGCGGCGCCTCCAGCGGGGCGGGCTGACGATCTGGACGACCATCGACCCGGTCGCGCAGCGGGCCGCTGAGCGTGCCATCGCCGCGCGGGTCAGGCCCCGCGACAACCAGGTGGCGTCGGAGACGATGATCGAGCCGGGCACCGGGCGCATCCGCGCGATGGCGGTGAGCAAGCGGTATGGGCGCAACCCGCACGACCGCGACCTCGGGCCCAGCACCACCTACAACCTGGCGGCCGACACCGCGCACGGCGGCGGGCTCGGCCTGCAGGCGGGGTCCACGTTCAAGGTGTTCACGCTGGCCACCGCGCTCAAGCAGGGGATGCGGTTCGGCGACGGCTTCACGATCCCCGGCTCGTACGTCCCGTCGTACGGCTATCGCGACTGCTCGGGCAGGGCCGTCAACGACCCGAACACGGTCATCCACAACGCGGGCGGCGAGGGCGGCGGCGGGCCGTACAGCCTGGAGATGGGCACCTGGCAGTCGGTGAACATCTTCTACATGCGGCTGGAGCGCGAGGTCGGCCTGTGCGACGTCGTGCAGACGGCCAAGTCGCTCGGCATCAGGCGGGCGGACGGCGCGCCGCTCCACGAGGTGCCGACGTTCACGCTGGGCGCCAACGAGATGGACCCGACGACCGTGGCGGCGGCGTACGCGGCGATCGCCGCCCGCGGCCGCTACTGCAGGCCGATGGCCATCACCGCCGTCGTGGAGCGCGACGGCACCCGCACCGAGATACCGCCCGCCTGCGTGACCGCGCTCGAACCCGCGGTCGCCGACGCGGTGAGCCACGTGCTGACGGGGGTCTTCACCAAGGGCACGATGCGCGGGCAGTCCATCGGCCGGCCCGCCGCGGGCAAGACGGGCACGAACAACGGCTACACCTCGGCCTGGTTCGCCGGGTACACGCCCGGCCTCGCCTCCGCCGTCAGCGTGGGCGACATCCGCGGCTCCTACCGCTATCCGCTCACCGGCGTCACCATCGGCGGCCGATACTACGGCGCGGTGCAGGGCGCCTCGCTGCCCGGCCCGATCTGGGTGGACTCGATGCGCGCGGCCCTGCGGGGCACCCCGGCGTACGGATTCGTCCCGCCCGACATGGCCCGGTTCGGCGGCGGCTTCACGCCCGGCCTGAAGGAGGCGCTGGAGAAGCAACGCAAGAAGGAGAAGAAGAAGCGGGAGGCCGAGCGCGAGAAGCACGACGACGGCGACGGCGCGTCGGCCCAGAGGGAGGGCGCGACGGACGGCGCGACGAACGGCGGCGAGGAGGCCTCCGGCAGCGCCAGGACCACTCCCCTGGCCGAAGGGGCCAGGACCACCCCCACCGCCGTCCGGGCCGCTCTCGCCCCTCCTCGCCGCTCCACCTCGGTCACCTCCACCCGTAACCCGCCGGGTGCCACAGGCGCCCGCTCGGTCGCCCGTGGCTCCTCGCCCCATGCGCCACTCCGCAGGGGCTCCGGCGCCGCACCCGCGACGTCCGGCGGGACGGGCTGGGCGAGTCTCACCCACCCCCGCGCCGGTGCGAAGGGGAGCGGCCATCGGCCGGCGCGCGCCGCCCCGCCCACCGCGTCCGGCCGCCGGCCGGCGGGCGCCATCCCGCCCGCCGCGTCCCGCCACCGGCCCGCTCGTCCCCGTGCCCGGGAGAGCGACCGCCACCCGCGCGGCGGACGGCCGGCACCACGCCGTGACCCACGAGAACCGGCACCCGCGGGCGGCCCACGGCGCGAAGCACGCGGCGCGGCATCCGGCGGGAAGCCGGGGAACCGGCCGAGCCGAAGCACCGGCTCGGCACCACCGCCCGGTCCACCGCGTACGGCGCCACGCCTGAGCGGATGGATGCCGCGCCCGCGATTGTGCCTGCCGCGCAGGGAGGCGGGGGGCGATGATGGGGGCGCACCGAGCCGGACCGCCCGCGCGCCGCCCTCGTGACGGGTCTCGGCGGAGCCGGCAAGACCGAACTCGCCCTGCAGGCCGCGCACCTCGCCCGCGAGCGCGGCTGGTTTCCCGGCGCCGTGCTGTTCACCGACCTCCAGGGCTACGCCGGCCTCTCATGCCACTGTGAGGTCCCCAGCCACGCGGAACAGGAGGTCTGGGACGAGCGTCCCGGTCACCACGATCGGACCGCGCAAGGGCGGCGATGCGGCGCTCAGCCCGGCGAGGTGCTCGGCGAGTTGCTGCGGGCGCTGAGGCTGGACCCCCGAACGCGTCCCTCCCGCCACCCAGGACCGGGCCCGCCGTTCGCGACGGTGCTGGACGCGTACGCCGGGCAGGGCCGGCCGATCCTGCTGGTCCTGGACAACGCCTCGTCGGCCGAGCAGGTCAGGCCGCCGCTGCCCGGCACGGGCACGGTGTCGATCACCTCGCGGCTCACGCTGGACGTGGAGGCGCGCATCCTCGACCTCGGCATGCTCGCGCCCGGCGCGGCCGTCGAACTCCTGGCCCGCGCGCTTCGCCTGGCCCTGGGCGACGCCGACACCCGGGTCGCCCGGGAGCCCGCCGCGGCGGCGAAGGGCGTCGGCGAGTGGGGGAACGTCCCAGTCGGCCCGTTCCTCGTCCGTGGTGGGCCGGACCCCGGTACAGGCGCCGTCTGCCCCCTGCGTCGACGTACTGCGTCCCGTGTCGCTGCGCCGGGCCTAGTTGGTGCAGTCCTGGTTCTTCAGGGCCAGAGCCAGCTCGTAGACCTTGCCTCGGTGCGCCAGGAAGTAGTAGAGGGCCTTCGGGTTACCGGGAACGGCAGCGACGGGGTAGTTACCCGTGGTGTCGAGCCGGGGGTAGGCCTTCTTGACCTGCTTCATGGTGGAGCCGACCTGGATGCCCTCGGGCGTCTTGACGCCCTTGGGCGCTCCGATGAGGGCGACTCCCAGATCCTTGGAGATGTAGAGGCCCACACTGTCGCGGCCGGTCGGGTGGGCCTTGAGATCCCAACCGGAGCATTGACCGTCGTCACGCTTCTTCACTATCTTGCGGGTCGCCTCAGCCTGCTTGACGGTCATCCCGAGCCGCACCCCTCCGTAGCCGTACGGGCCGAACTTGCCGGCCGCACTGGTGGTGGCGTCGGCGGACGTCGCGGCCGCGCTCGCCGCCGTGACGCCGGTCAACGCGATCCCCGCGGCGAGCGCCGCCGCAATGGCCGGGCGTGCGAGCCGGACCGCCTTGTGCTTGTGGATTCCTCTGTGATCGTTGTTCATGCCGTGTTGGACGGCCGCCCGGCCGGGAAAGTTCGCTGCGGCCCGGTGACCGGTCAGCCGGTCAACCGGCCAGGCAGGCCGGGCCGAGCAGTTGCTTGAGGTCGCCCATCAGGGCGGGTGACGGGGTCACCCGGAGCCGGTCGTCCAGCCGCATGACCGTCGTACGCGGCCCGTTGTGCACCTGGAGGTGGACCTCCGTGGTCCCGGGGTGGGTGGTGAGCACCTCCTTGAGCCGGCCGACGACGGGCGGCGTGCAGCGGTTGATCGGCATGCTCACCACCAGCGGCCCGCCCGACTCTGCCGTGAGGTCCGGCGCGGTCACCTCCATCGCGATGATCTTCGCGACGTCCTCCCGCTTGTCGATCCTGCCCTTGACGAAGACGATCGCGTCCTCGGCGAGCACGGTCGCGCAGAGCTGGTAGGCCGATGGGAAGATCATGACCTCGATGGAGCCCTCCAGGTCCTCCAGCATGGTGAGGACCCAGGTGTCGCCCTTCTTGGTCACCTTCCGCTGCAGGCCCGACAGGATGCCGCCGACCGTGACGACCTGCCCGTCGGGGCGGCTGTCGTCCTGCAGTGCGGCGATGGAGCAGTCGGCGCCCGCCGACAGGATGTGCTCGACGCCGAACAGCGGGTGGTCGGAGACGTACAGGCCGAGCATCTCCCGCTCGAACTGCAGCAGCGTCGTCTTGTCCCACTCCCCCGGCGGGATCTGCACGTCGAAGGTCTGGTCCTCGGCGCCGTCGATCGCGCCGAACAGCGAGTCCTGGCCGATCGCCTCGTTCTTCTTGATGTCGATGATCGCGTCGACCGCCTGCTCGTGCACCATCAGCAGGCCCTTGCGCACGTGCCCGAACGAGTCGAACGCGCCCGACTTGATCAGCGACTCGATGACGCGCTTGTTGCAGACGATCGCGGGCACCTTGCGCAGGAAGTCCTTGAAGTCGGTGAACCTGCCCTTCTCCTTGCGCGCCGCGATGATCCCGTCCACGACGTTCGCGCCGACGTTGCGGATGGCCGACAGGCCGAACCGGATGTCGGTGCGCGCGGGGTGAAGTCGAAGTCGGAGTCGTTGACGTCCGGCGGGAGCACCTTGATGCCCATGCGGCGGCACTCGTTGAGGTAGAGCGCCGACTTGTCCTTGTCGTCCTTGACGCTGGTCAGCAGCGCCGCCATGTACTCGGCCGGGTAGTTGGCCTTGAGATAGGCGGTCCAGTAGGACACCAGGCCGTACCCGGCGGTGTGGGCCTTGTTGAACGCGTAGTCGGAGAACGGGAGGAGGATGTCCCACAGGGCCTTGATCGCCGCCGCGGAGAACCCGTTCTCCTTCATGCCCTTCTCGAAGAACTCGAACTGCTTGTCCAGCTCGGACTTCTTCTTCTTGCCCATCGCGCGGCGGAGCAGGTCCGCGCCGCCGAGCGTGTAGTTGGCCACCTTCTGGGCGATGGCCATGACCTGCTCCTGATAGACGATCAGGCCGTAGGTCGTGCTGAGGATGTCCTTGAGCGGTTCCTCCAGCTCGGGGTGGATCGGGATGATCTCCTGCTGGCCGTTCTTGCGCAGCGCGTAGTTGGTGTGCGAGTTGGCGCCCATCGGGCCGGGCCGGTAGAGCGCGAGGGCCGCGGAGATGTCCTCGAAGTTGTCGGGCTTCATCAGCCGCAGCAGCGTGCGCATGCCGCCGCCGTCCAGCTGGAAGATGCCGAGCGTGTCGCCCTTGGCCAGCAGCTCGTACGTCCTGGTGTCGTCGAGCGGGAGCTCCAGCAGCTCGATCTTGTTCCCGGTGTTGCCCTCGATCATCTTCAGGCAGTCGTCGATGATCGTGAGGTTGCGCAGGCCCAGGAAGTCCATCTTCAGCAGGCCGAGCGTCTCGCAGGTCGGGTAGTCGAACTGCGTGATGATCGCGCCGTCCGAGTCGCGGCGCATGATCGGGATGTGGTCGGTCAGCGGCTCGGCCGACATGATGACGCCGGCGGCGTGCACGCCGGTCTGCCGGATCAGGCCCTCCAGGCCGCGCCCGAGGTCGATCGTCGCCTTGACGTCGACGTCCTCCTCGTACAGCTTGCGCAGCTCGCCCGCCTCGTTGTAGCGCGGGTGGTCGGAGTCGAAGATGCCCGACAGCGGGATGTCCTTGCCCATCACCGCCGGGGGGAACGCCTTGGAGATGCGGTCGCCCAGCGCGTACGGGTAGCCGAGGACGCGGCCGGCGTCCTTCACGGCCGCCTTCGCCTTGATGGTGCCGAACGTGGCGATCATGGCGACCTTGTCGGCGCCCCACTTCTCGGTCACGTAGCGGATCACGTCGGCGCGCCGGCGCTCGTCGAAGTCGATGTCGATGTCGGGCATCGAGACGCGCTCGGGGTTGAGGAACCGCTCGAAGATCAGGCCGTGCGGGATCGGGTCGAGGTCGGTGATCCCCAGCGAGTACGCGACCAGCGAACCGGCGGCCGAACCACGGCCGGGACCGACCCGGATGCCGTTGTTCTTGGCCCACATGATGAAGTCGGCGACCACGAGGAAGTAGCTCGGGAAGCCCATCTGGATGATGACGCTGAGCTCGTTCTCGACCCAGGCGCGGTGCTCCTCGTCCACGCCGCCCGGGAAGCGGCGCTTCAGGCCCTCCCAGACCTGCTGCCGGAAGTACTCCTCCTCCGTCATCCCCTCGGGGATCGGGTAGGTCGGCATCAGGTTGTGGTAGGGGAAGAAGCCCTCGGGGTCGACCTTCTCGGCCACCAGCAGCGTGTTGCGGCACCCCTCCTGCCAGATGTCGGAGGAGTCGACCGCCCGCATCTCGTCGGCCGTCTTGATGTAGTAGCCGCTGCCGTCGAACCGGAACCGGTCGGGGTCGCTGAGCTGCTTGCCGGTCTGGATGCACAGGAGCGCGTCGTGGCCGGCCGCGTCCGACTCGTACGTGTAGTGGGAGTCGTTGGTGACCACCGGGGGGATGTCCAGCTCGCGGCTGATCCGGACCAGGCCGTCGCGGACCCGGCGCTCGATGTCGAGGCCGTGGTCCATGATCTCCAGGAAGTAGTTCTCCTTACCGAAGATCTCCTGGAACTTCGCGGCGGCCTTGAGCGCCTCGTCGTACTGGCCGAGCCGCAGCCGGGTCTGCACCTCTCCGGACGGGCAGCCGGTGGTGGCCATCAGGCCCTCGGCGTGCTCGGCGAGGATGTCGGCGTCCATCCGGGCCCACTTGCGGACGAAGCCCTCGGTGTAGGCGCGCGAGCTGAGCTTCATCAGGTTCTTCAGGCCGGTCTTGTTCCGCGCCCAGATGGTCATGTGGGTGTAGTAGCCACCCGCCGACACGTCGTCGCTCTTCTGGTGCGGCTCGCCCCACAGCACCGGCTTCTTGTGCATGCGCGACTCGGGCGCGACGTACGCCTCGATGCCGAGGATGGGCTTCACCCCGGCGCCGGTCGCCTGCTTGTAGAAGTCGTAGGCGCCGTGCATGTTGCCGTGGTCGGTGATCGCGATCGCGGGCATCTCCAGCTCGCCCACGAGTTTGAACATCTGCTTCAGCCGCGCCGCTCCGTCGAGCATCGAATACTCGGTGTGGACGTGCAGATGAACAAACGAATCACCCATGAGACCCCCATCGTCACCGGACCGCGGACAGAGCCTAACGCGAACCAGTGGGACTCACGTGGTTCGGATCCTATCTCCGTTCCTCGCCGTCCCGCTTCTCCTCGGACAGGCGCAATCCGGCCTCGATCACGGCGTTCATGATCGGGGCGAGCAGCCCGGCGCCGAGGCTGGGGGCGCGGCGGGCCATGGCCGCGACGAGGCGCCGCTCGCGGTCCATGTCCCGCCCTCTGAACCCGCCGACGGGCTTGAGCCGCTGGATCCGCCCGGCCAGCGCGGCCCGGCGTTCGAGGAGCGTGGCGAGACGCCGCGTCCACCCTGTCGATCGCGCCGGCCGCGTCGGAGGTCTCGGGATCGTCGGCCGCGCGAGTGCCGCCGATGACCGGCTCG
>NZ_MWJN01000102.1:0-32804 GCF_002027145.1 Microbispora sp. GKU 823
CCTCGCCCGCCAGGTCCGGCGCGCCGCATCCGGCGAGCAGGGCCGTCGCGAGCACTCCCGTTAACGCGCTCGGTAACGCGGCCGTCACACGAGCCGTCACAGCGGGGAGCCGGCGGATAGTGGTCGTCACTGGAGGGCCTTTCCGGTTCTGGCTCGGGGACGGACGCGACGGCCGCCGGGGCCGGGTGCGATCGGGTCCGTCCGTGATCCCTTGCCGCAGGACCCTACCGCCGGTCGGCGGCTCCGGCCGCCCTCGTACGGCGTTTCGGCATATTTACGGTGATTAACGGACAAGCTGGGCATTGCGTGTCAAAATTCCCATTCGCTTCCCTGGATCACCCCTGTGCTCTAGCCTCCAACTGTGCCAAAGGGCAGCGAAACTCTACGAAAGGTTTCACACCGAGGAAACCTCTGTTGACACGAGCGAAACAGTGATACTTTCGCTTGGGAGCGCTCCCAAGCCGTGTGAACCTTCGGGCCGAGGAGACCGGATGGCCGATCTTCCCACCCTCGCAGAGGTAGCCGCCGCAGCCGGCGTCTCCCCGGCAACAGCTTCCCGGGTCCTGACCGGCTCGGTACGCGTGACCACGTCGACCCGCCGACAAGTCCATGACGCGATGTCGCGTCTGGGCTACGTACGGCGCCGCGCCCCCAGGGGATCCGCGGGCCGGCGGGCCGAGCAGATCATCGCCGCGGTCGTCTGCGAGCACAGTCCACGCCTTTTCACCGAGCCGTTCTACGCCAGGCTCCTGTCCGCCTGCGAGGAGGTGCTGACGACGCACGGGGTCCCGATGGTCGTGATGACCGCGACCCCTGCGACCGCCTCCATCGCCGCACCGCCGCTGGTCGCGGGCGCCGTCGACGGCGTCCTTCTGATCGGGGCACGCGCGCGGCACCCCCTCGCGGTCACGCTGGCGGCCTCGGGCGTCCCGGTGCGCTGTGCCGGGCGGCCGCCAGACGGCATCGATCTCCCGTTCGTCGACATGGACAACCGTGACGGCGGACGGCAGGCGGCCGAGCACCTGCTGCTCAACAACCGCAAGCACATCGCCACCATCGCCGGGCCGCCGACCCTGCCGGCCGCCCGCGACCGGCTGGAGGGCTTCCGGCAGACGCTCCGCGACGCCGGTGTGCTCGACATGCCCGTGGCGTACGGCGACTTCACCCACGCGTCGGGCGCGCACGCCATGCAGTGGCTGCTGCAACGGGCGCCGCACCTCGACGCAGTGTTCGCGGCGTCGGACGTGATGGCGGCCGGGGCGATGCAGACGCTACGCCGCGCCGGGCGGAAGGTGCCGGACGACGTGGCCGTCATCGGATACGACGACGCGCCCGTGGCCAGGCACACCTCGCCGACGCTGACCACGGTCAGGCAGCCCGTCGAGGAAATGGCCACGCTCGCCGCACGACTGCTTCTCATGACACTCGGGGACGGGGACAATCCCAAGGGCAATCCGGTGCTGCCCACGGAACTGGTGGTTCGTGAATCGGCCTGAGCTTCGAGAAGGCGACGTCCTGACCCGTCGTTATCTGCTCCAGGAGCGGATAGCGACGGGCGGGATGTCGGTCATTTGGCGTGCCTTCGACCAGTCACTCCAGCGCATGGTCGCGATCAAGGTGCTGGACGGCTCGCTCGACGACGACAATCCCGGGCGGGAACTCATGCGCCGGGAGGCCAGGGCCACCGCCCGGCTGATCCACCCGGACGCGATCGAGGTCTACGACTACGGCGAGACGGTCACGAACGGCGGCAGGCTGGCGTCCTTCGTGGTCATGCGCCTGCTGGAGGGCCGGTCGCTGGCCGACCGGGTCGTCGAGGGCCCGCTGCCCTGGGCCGAGGCGGTGGAGATCGCCGCCGGGCTGGCGAAGGTGCTGGCGGCGGCCCACGACCGGGGCATCGTCCACCGGGACGTCACCCCGGAGAACGTGCTGCTCGCCGAAGACGGGCCCAAGCTGCTCGACTTCGGCATCGCCGCGTTCATCGGCGAGGCCGACGACCAGCTCGTCGCCGACTTCGGCACACCGCCGTACGTCGCGCCGGAGCGGCTGAAGGGGACGACGGCCGACCCGGCCGTGGACGTCTACGCGCTCGGCGTGCTGCTGTTCGAGATGCTCACGGGCGCCCTGCCCTACCCGGAGAAGACCTGGGAGGCGATCGAGGCAGCACGGCGGGAGGGACCCCCGCCGGCGCCCGAAGGGGTGCCGGGCCTGCCGCAGGAGGTCGCCGACCTGTCGCCGGCGCTGCCTGTCGCCCCGACCCCGTGGACCGGCCGAGCGCACGCGCGGTCGCCGCCGCGCTGACCGCCGTGAAGAAGCCGCCAGGGCCACGCGGGGCCGGCTGGGGCGCCGCCGCCGTCGGGGCCGCGGCCCTGGGCGGCATCCTCTGGTTCACCCAGACCCACGGCCCGGAGGTCGGCGCCATCACCGTCCTGCCCAGCCCGTCGCCCGCGTACGCGCAGGCCACCGCCTCGCCGCCGCCGCAGGTCGAGCCGCCGCCGAACCCCGGCACACGGTCGCGCCCGTCGCGGATCCCGTACGCACCGCCGCGCCGGCCCGGCACCCCTCCCCCTCGGTCAGCGTCAAGGTCGTCAAGAAGGACCGGCACGCCGGGGACACCGTCAGGCGGCCGAAGACCTCGGCCACCCGCAAGTCCGACGTGGCGCCGCTGCCCCTGGCCACCACGGCCGCGCCGCTGCGGGTCGACACCGCGATCAGGCAGTTCAACCTGCTCGTGGACGGCGCGGAGGCCACCCACGACATCGACGACGACGTCGCGCTCGACCTCAAGCAGGTGCTGCGCAACGCCGTCGGCAACGGTCAGGGGCTGTCCACAGTACGTACCAAGATCGAGGTCAGGTATCAGGAGGGACGGCTGCCGCTCACGCTGAAGGGGGAACTGCTGGCCGCGCTCGACCGGGTCGAAGCCGCGCTGACCGAGGCCAGCGACACCTGAAGTGGGAGCGCTCCCAGAACAACCCTCTGTTGAGTTCGGTCAGGACCGAAAGTCCGAACGCGTCCGTTAAGCGTTCAGCTCGCGACCGAAATTATCTTCTACTGCCGTGGGGCCGGCCGACGACGCCCAGCCCCCGGCCGGCGTTCAGATCCGCCTGATCGTCGCGAGCCACGCCGGTGCGCCGTCATCGTGAAATCTCGTCTGGATCCGGTCCGGCTCGATGGCCATGACACTCCATTCGTCGCCGGGAGCGAACGCCGCTCTGAGCTCTTCCCGGCTGACGGGGTGCGGGCCGGTATCGGGACCGTCGTCGCTGAAGCACAGCACGTACAGGGTGCCACCGTGTTCGGTCACCGACGCCAGACTCCTCACGTATCCGGAGCGCTCGTCGCCGTCGAAGGTGTGGAACAGCCCGCAGTCCAGCACGGTCTCGAACCTGCGCCCCAGACGCTCCAAACGGAGGGCGTCGGCCGCGGCGAACTCGGCCTCGATCCCACGGTGGCCGGCCTTCGCCCGGGCGATCGCCAGTGCCGTCTCGGCCACGTCGACGCCCAGAACCGGCAATCCCAGCGAGGCGACGTGAAGAGCGTTCTCCCCGGTCCCGCAGCCCGCGTCGAGAACCGCGCCGGCGAATCCGCCTTCCGATGCCAGACGCACTATCGCCGGCTGCGGCCGTCCGATGTCCCAAGGCGCGGGACCGTCGTGGTACGACGCGTCCCACGGCAGCCCTGTCATCCGTTCATGGCTGGTCGGATAACGGCCACCGAAAGGCTCGTCGGCGAGGCTTTCCGATCGCTCCGGCAACTTCCTCTCCTTCCCCGTATTGATCTTTTCGGGTATCCCGTCCGGGTCACGCCCTTGCATAGAGAAGGCAAAACCGGATAGGTCGTTGCCCCATGAGCGGATTCAAGAAGTTCCTCATGCGGGGCAACCTGGTGGAGCTCGCCGTCGCCGTGGTCGTGGGCGCGACGTTCAGCGGGCTCATCCAGGCTCTCGTACAGGACCTGATCACCCCCCTGATCGCGGCCGTCACCGGCGGGAAACAGCCCGACTTCTCCAGCTACAAGTTCACCGTCAACGGCGTGGTGTTCAAGTACGGCGACTTCATCAATCATCTGCTGACGTTCCTGATCGTCGCCGCCGTGGTCTACTGGCTGGTCGTCCTGCCGATGACCCGCTTCCTGAGCCTCTTCGACACCAAGAAGGAGGCCACCGAGAAGAAGTGCCCCGAGTGCCTGTCGGACATCCCCGTCGACGCCCGGCGCTGCGCGTTCTGCACGGTCGAACTGTCTGCCGTCCCCGCCGCCGAGAAGCCCCCTGCCTGACCTCTCCGCGGGCCCGTCCTTCTCCTCGTCAGGGCCGGAACCGGGTCAGCGTCCGCTCCCCCGTTTCCGCCGGCTCCTGGGGAACCGGGCGGCCGGCGCGCCGCAGCACGTCCACGATGACGAGCGACGTCCGGTGCGGGTCCCTGGTGATCCGCACCCCGTGGGCCAGCCAGCACGCGGCGGCGATCATGTCCCGGGCCCGTTCGAGGTCGCCCGGGCTGGTCCCCGCCCTGCACCACACCCACAGGCGCTCGCCGAACGGCTCCGGCCTCGTACGGAGGATCACGGGCAGCTTGCCCCGCCGGTTGACGATCAACGCCTCGGCGCAGGCCTTCCGTACGCGGTGGGGCGTCACCACGCACCAGAAGCGGCCCGCCACCTCCCGGCGGGCCTGCGGCCACAGCAGGACGAGCAGGCAGACCAGAGAGCCGGTGACGATCGTGACGGCCGGGCCCGCCGTCCGCACGGCGACGACCACGACCACCGGCCCTCCCACCAGCAGCGTCGCCTCGTAACGCCATCTCCACAGCACCACCAGCGGTCCCGGCCGCGCGACGGGAGAGGTCTCCCGCTCGATGAAACGCAGGACCAGGTGCGGGTTCCGCCTGACGGGGTGCCTCATGCCCGGCCGCCCGAGGGCCGCTCGGGCCTGCGGGAGGCGGGCGGTTCGAGCAGGTTGACCCGCCCGGTCCCCCGGCATCGCCGGCACGGCAGCCCCGTAGGGCACCGCCCCTTCGCCGAGCAGACCTTGCAGGCGGTGAGAGCGTCGAACCGCGTGTCGCGGTAGGTGTGGGTGTGCCAGGTGCGCCGGATCTCCCAGCGCTGCACCCACGCGAACGCATCGATCTCCGCGAACGCCTCGCCGCTGAGCTTCCACACGAGACCGACGATGCGCATCCGTAATCCGATTGGTGGACGATTACGGGTGTTCTGATGGTTGTATCCCATGGGATCATTCCTTCGCCGAGCAGCGGGTCGGATGGTCTCTCCGCTGGGTCGATGTGCCACCATCGGCCCAGCAGCGCGTCTAGACGAAAAGGGGCCGGAAGACGAGGCCCCCGGTTCGCATCGCCTCCCTCCGGAACTGGCTGTCCAGCCGCCACGTTGAGGCTTATGCGTACTATTCCCGCTTCTTGACTTTGGCAACCCTCCTTTGGCAATTGCCAGTGGCACTGGCCTTCCGTCTTCTGTCGATCGGGTGCGCCGCTCCGGTGGCGCCGGGCGACACGTTGAGACCGTGCGCGCTGCTCCCGCCCTTGACCTCGACCCTCTTTGGCAAGAGCTATCGGATATTGCCAAAGGGAGTTGCCGTCAGACTCCGTTGCGGGGGTATATGATCAGTGCCCTCTCTACAGGGACTACGCCACGTGACGTGGAGCCGAGGCCAGGAAGAGGTGAACGTCAGTGGTCAGTTCCAACCCGACCCTGCGACGTCGCCGGCTCGCCGGCACACTGAGAGAACTTCGTCTCGCCCGTGGCATGACCATCGAAGAGGTCGCCAACGAACTCATGGTGTCGATCGCGAAGATATCGCGGCTCGAGACCGGGCAGCGCGGCGCGAGTCTCAGAGACGTGCGCGATCTGTGCCGTATCTACCAGGTCACGGACGAGGCGCAGATCGAGGCCCTCATGACGTTGGCTCGCGAGGCGAAAGAGCCCGGCCTGCGTCAGGAACTGGGCAACCTGGGGGACGAGGCGGCGTATCCGTACGTCGAACTGGAGTCCGGGGCATCCCGCATCACCGAGTTCCAGTGCTGCTTCCTCCCGGGCCTGCTGCAGACGGAGGACTACGCCCGGGCCTTGATCAGAGGCATGCTTCCGCGCATCGAGGACAACATCCTCAACAGCCGGGTGCTCGCTCGTATGAAGCGCAAGGAGCTGTTACGCAGGCAGGATGCGCCGCATTACTGGACACTCATCGACGAAGCGGCGCTGCACCGGAACGTCGGCGGCGTGCAGGTGATGCGCCAGCAACTTCTCGACATCATCGAGGTCGCCCGGCGGCCCAATGTCGTGGTGCAGGTGATCCCGTTCTCGGTGGGCGCGTACATGGGGCTGGACAACTCCTTCGCGTTCCTGGAGATACCCGATCCCAGCACGCCGGCCGTGGTTTTCATCGAAGGCCTGACGACCATGGAGTACCTGGAGAAACCCTCCCAGCTCGTGCCCTACAAGGAAACGATTGATTACCTGCGAGCGGCGGCGCTGCACCCACAAGAATCCGTGGCACGCATCGCTCGGATCTGTGAAGAGCAATTCCCCTCGTAGACACGAAACAGAAGGCATGGGAGACGATGAAGTCTCAGGGACGGGGCTCTGACGAGCCCCTATGGCGTACGGCCAGTCGCTGCAACAACGGCAACTGCGTCGCCGTAGCCACGCTCTCCGCCGACGTGATCGGAATGCGCGACACCAAGGACGCCGAGGGCCGCATTCTGGAGATACGGCGAGAGCAGTGGGAGCAATTCCTCCAGGAGGTGAAGGCGGGTCTGTTCGACACACACCTCCTGCCACATAACTCACAAAAGCACCATCCCGACCAGATGGATTGACTCTACGTAAAAAGCTACAATCATCATGGCGCGAGATCTTGTGTGAGATCGGCGATCGCCCCGGGAGGCAGCGCGCATGATGCAACCGACGTCGGAAGGCTCCGGCTGGATCACTCCCTGTAACGGAGGCAACTGCGTGGAAGTGGCCTTTCGGGACGGTCGGGTCGACGTTCGCGATGGAAAACGCGGAGAGGACGGTCCCATCCTTTCCTTCACCGCGGAGGAATGGCAGGCATTCGTCCAGGAAGTGAAAGCGGGCCGCTTCGACGCCCCCTGACGTGCGTATGGAATCACATAAGGGCTTCCCCGGCCGGGGCCGGGGAAGCCCTTCTTATGTCGTTCACGCCCGCACGGACCGCGGGTCAGGCGACCTACGGCAGGGTCACCAGGGAGACGGGGCGGGGTGGGGGGACGACCGGGGGGCGGTCGTCGCAGGTGATGGTGTTGGGCAGCATCCAGGGAGCGAGCCAGCCGCCGTCGTTGCCGCCGAGGTCGGTCAGGGAGAACTCCGACCCGGTGGGCGGGAAGTTGAAGGACCCGCAGTTGTTGACGCCCACCGCGCCGACGTTGCGGGCGTCCACGTTCTCGAAGGACGCCGTGCCCTTCACGCGGGCGCTGAGCACGGAGGTGCCAGTGCCGTCGACCCGGATGTCCTTGAAGCGGACCTTCGGGATCGCGTACAGGTCCTTCACCGACCACTCGCTGACCAGCATGATCGCGTTGTACGTGCTGTCCAGGTAGTGGTCGCCGCTGACCTCGATGTCAGCGTCGATGTCCTTTTCCAGGGCGTAGAACCAGATGGCCCCCAGGCCGATCTTCCAGTTCAGCTCGAACGTGCCGGCCCGTACGGTCGTGTTGCCGGTGATGCGGAGCTTGCCGGCGAACGGCTCGGCGCCGAACCGGGAGCCGACCTGGATGGCGCTGCCCTCCCTGATCGGGTCGGCGATCAGGTTGTTCGCGACCGTGTTGTCCGTGCCACCGTAGATCGCGATGCCGTTGGCCAGCACGGGCGTCTGGATCGTGTTGTGGTCGAACGTGTTGCCCGCGTCGGCGGTCTTGTCGGACCACATCGCGAGCGCGTCGTCCCCGGTGTTGCGGAAGAAGTTGTTCGACACGACGGAGCCCGTCACGCCGGTGTGGAAGTTGAGCCCGTCCGCGATCTGGTCGACGATCACATTGTTAGTGATCTTGATGTTGCGCATCGGGCCGTCGAACCACATGCCGACCTTGGTGTGGCGGATGTAGAGCCCGTCGATGGTCGAGTCGCTCATCGCGCCGCCGACGCCGTTGACCTGGTCGGTGTCGATCCGCTCGCGAACGTCGCCCTCGATGGCGAAGCCGGACAGGTGGACGTTGCGGCTGCCCCCCGCCGAGGCGTCCTTGCCGTAGAAGCCGACACCGGTGTGCACCGAGCCGTCGGGGGCCGGGGTGTCCAGGTCGACCTGACGGCCCTTGATGATCGTGTACCAGCTTCCGGCGCCCGTGATCGTCACGTCGTCCACCACGATGTGGCGGTTCACCTGGTAGGTGCCCGGCGGGATGTAGACCTTCAGGTGCGCCCGCTTGGCGAAGGCGACGGCCTTGTCGATCGCCCCGGCCGAGTCGCGCCTGCCGGTGGGGTCGGCGCCGAAGGCCAGCACGTTCGCCGCGACGACCTCGACGCGCGGCGGGCCGACGAGGTGCGAGTCGAGCAGGTCGACGACCGTCCACGCCGCGTTGCTTCCGGCCGGGACCGTCAGCCGTACGGTGTCGCCCGCCCGGTACGTACGGCCGAGCAGGAGGCGCTGCTCGTCGTAGAAGTGGTTCGGGCGGAACGGCTTGGTGATCTCCGGAGCCGGCGTGGTGGCGTTCGGCACACAGGAGCACTCGGTGATCCACCAGTCGGGGTGCAGCAGCCCGGCGTTCGGATCGTTCGAGAACGGATACTGGTTGTAGAGCCAGGCGTACTGCGACGTGAGGGTCATGGTGGCGCGTTTGTGGCCGTTGACCGCGACGTCGAGCGGCGCGGTGATGCCGCCGCCCCCGGGAGCGTCCGGGACGCTGTACCGCACGGTGATCGCGTTCGCCGCCTTGGGCAGCGTGAACTCGACGTACTGCCCGGGGGTCAGCTTGACCGCCTTGCGGCCGGATGCCTCCGCGGGCAGCGTGTACGCGTCGCGGCCGGGGCCGATGACCGTGCCGTTCGTGGCGGCGTTCTCCGCCTCCTGCTCGGCGAAGTCGACATCGGCGCCGCGCCCGGACACGAGTGCCGGGTCGAGGGCGGCCCGCGTCACGACGGGGGCCTTCACCGAGGCGGACGCGGGCGTCTGTAAGACCGCGAGCCCGGTGGCGGCCAGGGCCGCCGCCAGCAGAATCCTCATCGGTCCTCCCTGACCCAGACCGCGGTGTCGGACGGGAGCAGGCCGCCGTCGAGAGGGCCGCTGGCCAGCAGCACCGAACCCGTCTCCGGGAGCGCGACCGGCTCGGCGCCGAGGTTGACCAGGCAGACCAGGCCGGAATCGCGGCGGAACGCGATCACCTCGTCCCCGTACGGCAGCCAGGTCAGCGTGCCGTCACCGAGCAGTTCCCGGCGCAGGCGCAGGGCCGAGCGGTAGAGACAGAGCATCGAGCCGGGGTCGGCCTCCTGAGCCTCCACGGTGAGGTCGCGCCAGCCGGCCGGCTGCGGCAGCCAGGGCTCGCCCGTGCTGTAGCCGAAGGGCGGCTCGGTGCCCGACCACGGCAGCGGCACCCGGCAGCCGTCGCGACCGCGGACCGTGTGGCCGGAGCGTTCCCACATCGGATCGTCGATGAGCTCCTCGGGGATGTCCTCGACCTCGTTCAGGCCGAGCTCCTCCCCCTGGTAGACGTAGACGCTCCCGGGCAGCGCCATCGCGAGCAGCGCGGCCGCCCGCGCCCGGCGGCGGCCGAGCTCCAGGTCGGACGGCATGCCGTCCCGGCGTTCCGCGTTGTCCCAGGACGTGACGGCCCGGCCATAGCGGGTGACCGGACGGGCGACGTCGTGGTTGGACAGCACCCAGGTCGCGGGCGCGCCGATCGGCACGTGGGTGGCGAGGGTCAGGTCGATGCTGGCGCGCAGGGCGGCCGGCTCCCACGCACTCGACAGGAAGTCGAAGTTGAACGCGGTGTGGAGCTCGTCGGGGCGCAGGTAGTTGGCGAACCGCTCCTGGTCGGGCAGCCACACCTCGCCGATGAGGATCCGCCCGCCGTAGGAGTCGGACACCCGCCGCCACTCGCGGTAGATCTCGTGGACCCCGTCGTGGTCGGTGTAGGACTCCTCCACGCTGTCGAGGTCCTTGACGAGGACGGCCGCGGAGTCGATGCGTACGCCGTCCACGCCCCGGTCGAACCAGAACCGCAGCACGTCGAGGAACTCCTCGCGTACGGCCGGGTTGTTCCAGTTGAAGTCGGGCTGCTCGGGGGCGAACAGGTGGAGGTACCACTCGCCGTCCGGCACCTGCGTCCACGCCGGGCCGCCGAAGATCGACTGCCAGCCGTTGGGCGGGCCGTCGCCGACGCCGGGGCGGAACCAGAACCGCTCCCGGGCCTCCGAACCGGGACCGGCCGCCAGCGCCTCCTGGAACCATGCGTGCTGGTCGGACGCGTGGTTGGGGACGACGTCGACGATCGTACGGATGCCCAGGCCGTGGGCTTCCTCGATCAGCTTCTCCGCCTCGGCCAGGGTGCCGAAGACCGGCTCGATGCTGCGGTAGTCGGCGACGTCGTAGCCGCCGTCGGCCATGGGAGAGGGATACCACGGGTTCAGCCAGATGGCGTCGACGCCGAGATCCGCCAGGTACGGCAGGCGTGACCGCAGCCCCGCCAGGTCACCCGTCCCGTCGCCGTTCCCGTCGGCGAAGCTGCGCAGGTAGACCTGGTAGATCGCGGCCCCGCGCCACCAATCGGGGGTCGAGGTGTTGCCGGGCATGCTGAATACAACTCCTTACGGGTGAAGGCGACAGATCGGGGCGTCAGCCCTTGAGGCTGCCGGCGGTGAGACCGGCCATGATGTGCCGCTGGAACAGGAAGAACACGACGATGGTCGGGATGCTCGCGATCACCAGGGAGGCGACCAGCACGTTCTGCGGCATCTGCGAGGAGAGCGAGGCGATGCCGATGCTCACCGACATCTTGTCGCTGTCCGGCAGGACCAGCAGCGGCCAGACGAAGTCGCGCCAGACGTTGACGACGGTGAGGATGGAGACGACGCCGAGGATGGGCCGGGAGATCGGGATCACCACCGACCACAGGATGCGGCCCGGCGACGCGCCGTCGATCTCGGCGGCTTCGAGCAGTTCCCTCGGGATCGAGTCGAAGAACCGCTTGAGCAGGAAGACGTTGAAGCCGTTGGCCGCGGCCGGCAGCCAGATCGCCCACGGCGTGTTCAGCAGGTTCCAGTGGAAGAACGGCACGTCCTTCACCGTGAGGTACGCCGGGAGCATGATGACCATGGGCGGGATCATCAGCGTCGACAGCATCAGGGCCAGGACGACCTTGCCGAGCGCCGGGCGGAGCTTCGACAGGGCGTACGCCGCCGAGACGTCCACCGCGAGCGTCAGCAGCCAGGCGCCCCCGGCGTACAGGGCCGTGTTGCCGAGCAGCGTGCCGAGGCCGAGCAGATCCCACGCCTGCAGGTAGCCGTCCAGGGAGAAGTGCGACGGCAGGAAGGTCGGCGGGATCGCGTTGAGTTCCTCGGTGGACTTCATCGCACCGGTGATCATCCAGTAGAGCGGGAAGACGAACGCGGCGGTGAAGCTCACCACCACGATCACCAGCACGATCCAGTAGATGATCCGGCCACGGGTCGTGTTGAGCTGGTGCGGCGAGACGGCGGTGCGGAACTGCGTGTTGATCGGCTTGCGGGGCCGCCGCTGCCCGCGGCGCTCGTGCCGGGCGGAGGTGGCCGGCGTCCCGGCCGAGCGGTCGGGCATGACGGTGATGTTGGACATGGTCGCTCCCCTCACACCGTGTTGTCGCGCGAGACGCGCAGGTAGATCGCGGAGAACACCATGAGCACGATCATGAGCATCAGGCCGAGCGCGTTGCCCGCGTTGAGATTGCCGAAGTTGAAGGCGTACTGGTACATGAGGTAGACGACGCTGACCGTGGCGTTCTCGGGGCCGCCGCCGGTGAGCAGATAGGGCTCGATGAAGACCTGCATGGTCGCCACGATCTGCAGCAGCAGCATCACCAGCAGGATCAGCTTGGTCTGCGGGATCGTGACGTGCCAGATCCGCTTGAACAGGCCGGCGCCGTCGAGTTCCGCGGCCTCGTACAGCTCGCTCGGGATCGTCTGCAGGGCGGCGAGGTAGATCAGCGTGCCGCTGCCCATGTTCATCCAGGTGGAGACGATGACCAGCGAGATCAGCGCGGTGCTCGTCGAGTTGAGCCACTGCAGGCCGGGCAGGTGGAACAGGTCCAGGACCTGGTTGAACAGCCCGTAGTCGGGGTTGTAGAACCACTGGAACAGCAGGACGCTCACCGCGGGCGGCAGCATGACCGGCAGGTAGACCACGAAGCGCAGGTAGGCGCGGGCGTGCCGCAGCTCGTTCAGGACGATCGCGGTGACGAAGGGGATCCCGTAGCCGCACAGCAGGGCGAGCAGGGTGAACACCGCGGTGTTGACCCAGGCCGGCCCGAACGCGGGATCGTTGACGACGGTGCGGAAGTTCTCCAGCCCCACCCATTTGGGTGGATCCACGAAGTTGGTCTTCTGGAAGCTGAGGATGACCTCCCGGACCATCGGATACCAGGAGAAGAACGCGAAACAGATCAGAGCGCCGCACAGGAAGCCGTAGGCGGTGACGTTGCGCCGCACGGCGCGCCGCAGTTTCGTCGGCTGCCGCCGCCTGCCGCCCGCTGCCGGGATGCTCGCTGTGGTCATCGTTGTGAATCCGATCTCGACGTGTTTGCCGGGGCGCCGGCCGCGCGAGGGTCACGGCCGCGGGCGGCGCCCCGGGTTAGGCCCGGATTATCAGGGCGGTCAGCCCTTCGAGGCCAGCAGGGAGTTGACCTTCGACTCGGCGTCGGACAGAAGCTGGTCGATGTTCGCGTCCTTGCGGGTCAGCACGGCCGACATCGGAGTGTCGAGGATCTTGTAGATCTCCTGGGCGTACGGGCCGGGCTCGGCCTTGGGCGGGATGCCCTTGGAGCCCTCCACCCATCCGGCGAACTGCGAGGCGTCGATGTTGGCGTTCGCCTTGCGCAGCTCATTCACGGCCTGGCCGGACGGCGTGTCCGCGCCGTACAGGTCGGGGTACGGCTGGCCGACGGTCAGGTTCGCGCCCTTGGCCCGCACGTAGTCGAACTGGCCCTTGCCGGGGGTGAGGAACTTGTACTCGATCCACTTGAGGCCGGCCTTGATCTGCTCCGGCGTGGCCTTCGGGTTGATCATGTAGCCGGCGCCGCCGTTGAACAGGGCCTTCGCCTCGGGCTGGGCGGTGATGGCGTAGTTCTCGAACTTGCCGCCGAAGTCGTTGCGGAGCGAGATGAGCACGTCGGGCGCGCCCAGCATCATGCCCATCTTGCCGCCGGCCATGGCCTTCATCAGGGCCGGCCAGTCGATGTAGAGCTGGGAGCCCATGCTGTTGTCGACCCACCGCATCTGGTGGAGGTTCTCCAGCACGGCCTTGCCCTCGGGGGTGTTGAACGCGGCCTTCTTGCCGTCGTCGGTGATGACCGATCCACCGCGACCGTAGATGGAGGCGGTGAAGTGCCAGCCGCCGACGTTGTTGCCGCTGTACTCGCCGTACCCGACGTAGCCGGGGCCGAGCCCGGCGATCTTCTTGGCGGCGGCCTGGACGTCGGCCCACGTCTTGGGCGGGTTGTTCGGGTCGAGCCCGGCCTTGGTGAAGACCTCCTTGTTGTAGACGAGGCCCATGCCGTAGCCGTCGGTCGGCAGGCCGTAGACCTTGCCGTCCTTCTTGAACAGGTCGATCGAGCTGTTGTAGTCCTTAAACGTCTTGATCTCGTTGACGTACGGCGTGATGTCGGCGGCCTGCCCGCTCTCGATCAGCCGACCGACGTTGGGGAAGTTGACGTAGAAGACCGTCTCCAGCTCGCCGCTGGCCAGCTTGGGCTCGAAGGTACGCGGGTCGTAGCAGGGGAAGGCGTCGGTGACCTTCGAGATCTTGATGTTGGGGTTCAGCTTCTGGAAGGCCGCCAGGTCTTCCTCGAAGGTCGCGCGCTCCGCCTTGTTCGTCTTCGGCGGCTCGCAGTTGACCGAGATCGACACCGGCCCGGCGCTGCCGGGTGCCGCGCCGGCCTTGTCGCCGCTGTTACCGCTGTCGTCCGTGCCGCACGCCGCGGCCGCTGCAATGGCAAGTCCCGAGACCAGCAGTATCGAGAGCTTGTGGGATTTCATCCTCGTTCCCTTCTGGAACCGCGCACCACGACCCGTCGAAGCACGCGGCTCGGGGCCGACTGGAGCGCCCCGATCCGCTCGGTTGCGAGAAACATACAGAGGCATGCAGGACTGAGCAATAGTTCGTCATTAACTCTGCAAAAAAGTGACAGTGATCAGTCTGTGACTGGCATGCCATCGCTGTGCACAGGACTCGAACGGCCCGAAGCGCACGCAGGACCGCACGACGGCCTGGGGAGCAGGGACGCGCTCAAGAGCGGGTCTTTGGGGCTGGACCTGCTCAGAGCTGCTTGGCTTGGTGACGCTGCATTGCGCGTTGGCTTGGTAGGAGTGGACGCGCTCAAGAGCGGGCGGGTGCTCCGGCCGGCCGTGATAGTTGCGGCCCGGTGAGCCGCGGGAGCGGCCCTCGCGGGCGCGGTGGTACAGGGCACGGTCTTACGCCGGCCTCCGCACCCGCCCGCCCCCGGCGCTCCGCGCCACACACGTTCACCGGGGTGGAGGGAGCGGAGCGGAAGGGAGCGAGGACCGCAGCGAAGGCCCAGCGGAGCGGGCTTCGCGAGGACCGGAGTTTCCTTCCGGCGCAGTGACCGACTTGCCCATGGTCCATGACGCGGCCCAACCCGCCCCAGGTTCGTGAGGTGACCATCGCGCCCCAGGTTCGTGACGGTGACCAGCACGGCCAAGGTTGGTGACGGTGACCAGCCAGCCCACTAGGAGCGGGGGGCGGGGGCGGTCGAGGCGCGGACGACCAGTTCGGGCTCGAACAGCAGCTCGTCCCCGGGCACCACGGCGGCGTCGATCTGGGCCACCAGGAGCTCGACGGCCGCCCTGCCCATCGCGTCGATGGGCTGGCGGACCGTGGTCAGCGGCGGGTCCACGCAGTTCATCAGCGCCGAGTCGTCATAGCCGATGACGGAGACGTCCTCGGGCACCGACAGCCCCGCCCGGCGGGCGGCCCTGATCGCGCCGAGAGCGAGCACGTCGCTGGCGCAGATGATGCCGGTCACGCCCCTGGCGACCATGCGCGTGGCGGCGGCGTGCCCGCCTTCCAGCGAGAACATCGTGTGCTCGACGTGGTCGGGGTCGAGTTCCAGGCCGTTGGCGGCCGCGTACGCCCGGAACGCGGCGAGCTTGCGCTGGGACGGCACGTGGTCGGGCGGGCCGAGCAGCATCGCGACCTGGCGGTGCCCGAGCGCCATGAGATGGGCGAGCGCGATCTCGGCCGCGGCGACGTCGTCGCACGACACCTGCGGAAATCCGAGGTGCTCGACCGCGGCGTTGACGAGCACGGTCGGCAGCTTGCGTTCGAGGACCCTGCGGTAGTGGCTGTGGGAGGCGTCCCCCTGGGCGTACAGGCCGCCCGCGAAGACCATGCCGGACACGTGCTGCTGGAGAAGCAGGTCCACGTAGTCGGACTCGGAGACGCCGCCCACGGTCCGGGTGCACAGCACGGACGTGAACCCCTGCTGGGCCAGCGCGCCCCCCACGACCTCGGCGAACGCCGGGAAGATCGGATTCTGCAGCTCGGGGAGGACCAGGCCGACGAGCCGGCCGCGGTCGCCGCGCAACTGGGTGGGCCGCTCGTATCCCAGCACGTCGAGCGCGGTGAGCACCGCCTCTCTGGTGGCGTCGGAGACCCCCGGCTTGCCGTTGAGCACGCGGCTCACCGTCGCCTCGCTCACGCCCACCTTCTTGGCCACTTCCGCAAGCCGTCGTGTCATGGACGCAACTATACGACAGTGAGCGCAAACGCTTTCATTCGCTTGCGCATGTGATCGCGAACAGCACGTCAGACCATTGCCTCGCCCCTCGAGTGGGGCCGCACCGATCGCGATCCCCTGGGCGCCGTCCCGCGCACTTCTCTGGCCGAGGTGCGGAGCGTTCCAGAGCGCTCGGGGCTGGGATTACGTGATGTCGTAACGCGCATGTCATCTTGCGACTTCTCGTCGGAATATTGCAGATGGTTGTTCGCCAACTTATCGTGTGGGCCACTCACCTTCTTCGGAGGTGTGGCGGTCCAGCGTCCACGCCGCATCTCCCGGGTCTCGCATGCAGAAAGGAACCTCATGAGTAGATCCGGAGCCGCCATCGCGGTGGCGGGGGCGCTGATCGCTCTGGGGAGCGTGGTGGCGTTCCCCGGCACGTCGTCGGCCGCGACCTCGCCGTCGCCCTTCTCGGTGCCGGGAAGAGGCGCGACCGTGCCGTTCACGGAGATCGAGGCCGAGGCCGCCGCGACCAACGGCGAGCAGATCGGCCCGGACCGCGTCTACACGCACCTGCCGTCCGAGGCGTCGGGCCGCCGGGCCGTACGGCTCGACGCGCCGGGAGAGTACGTCGAGTTCACCCTGCCCAAGCCCGCCAACGCCATGACCGTGCGTTACAGCGTGCCGGACAACGCGGCCGGAACGGGCATCACGGCACCGGTCGACCTGAGGATCAACGGGACCAAGCTCAAGGACCTGCAGTTCACCTCCCGGTACGGCTGGTTCTACGGCGGCTACCCGTTCGGCAACACACCCGGCGACAAGCCGCACCACTTCTACGACGAGACGCGGACGATGTTCGGGTCCACCCTGGCGGCGGGCACCAAGGTCAGGATCCAGGTGGCCTCCACCTCGGCCGCGCCGTGGGTCGTCGTGGACCTCGCCGACTTCGAACTCGTGCCGGACCCGATCCCCCGGCCCGCCGGGTCGCTTTCGGTCGACGACTTCGGTGCCGACCGCAACGGCACGAGCGACTCCACCGCCGCCTTCCAGGCCGCCGTGGACGCCGGAAAGGCCCAGGGTAAGGAGGTCTACATCCCGGCCGGGACGTACACCCTGTGGGACCACGTGGTCGTGGACGGGGTCACGCTGCGCGGGGCCGGGCCCTGGTACAGCGTGCTCACCGGCCGCCATCCCACCCAGCGCAACCGGGCCGTCGGCGTCTACGGCAAGTACGTCAGCGGCGGCGGCTACACCGGCGGGATCCGGCCGCACGAGGCGGGCGGGCCGAGCCGCAACGTCACCCTGCGGGACTTCGCGATCATCGGCGACATCACAGAACGGGTGGACGACGACCAGGTCAACGCCCTCGGGGGCGCGATGACCGATTCGGTGGTCGACAACCTGTGGATCCAGCACACCAAGGTCGGGGCCTGGATGGACGGCCCGATGGACAACTTCACGTTGAAGAACAGCCGCATCCTCGACCAGACCGCCGACGGCGTGAACTTCCACACCGGCGTCACCAACTCCACGGTGACCAACACCTTCGTCCGCAACAGCGGTGACGACGGCCTGGCGATGTGGCCCGACCGGATCGCCAACGCGAACAACGCGTTCACCTTCAACACCGTGGTCGCGCCGGTCCTGGCCAACAACATCGTGACGTACGGCGGCCGGGACATAAAGATCACCGACAACGTGGTCAGCGACACGCTCACCAACGGCGGCGGCATCCACGTCGCCAACCGCTATCCAGGGGTGAACTCCGGCCAGGGCACGGCGGTCGCCGGCACGATCACCGTCGCCCGCAACACCCTCATCCGGGCCGGCAACAGCGACTACAACTGGAACTTCGGCGTCGGCGCGATCTGGTTCGACGGCCTCAACGAGCCGATCAACGCGACGATCAACGTGACCGACACCGACATCATCGACAGTTCCTACGAGGCCATCCAGTTCATCGAGGGCAGCACCCAGACCGTCAACTTCTCGAACGTGAACATCGACGGCACCGGGACGTACATGATCCAGGCGCAGGCTGCGGCGAAGGCGAGCTTCACCAACGTCCGGGCGGCCCACATCGGCGCGGGCGTCGCGATCCACAACTGCGTCGGCACCGGATTCGCCCCCACGTACGGCACGGGCAACTCCGGCTGGAGCCTGAACTCCACCGTCTGCACCGGCCAGTGGCCCGCGCCGAACTACATCTACGACGGCGGCGACCCCAGCCCGAGCCCGTCGCCGTCCACCTCGCCCTCCGCCTCCCCCTCTCCCTCGCCAAGCCCCACGGCGTGCGATCCCGGCAGCGGCGACCTCGCCAGGGGCAAGACGGTCACGGCGACGAGCAGCACGCAGACGTACGTCCCGGCCAACGCCGTGGACGGCGACGCCACCACCTACTGGGAGTCGGCCAACAACGCCTTCCCGCAGTCGATCACCGTGGACCTGTGCGCGGTGACCCCGGTCCAGCGGGTGGTGCTCAAGCTGCCGCCGAGCGCCGCCTGGGCCACCCGCACCCAGACCCTCGCGGTCCTGGGCAGCGCGGACGGGACGAACTACACCACCTTGTCCCCCTCGGCGGGCCGTACGTTCGACCCGGCCACCGGGAACACGGCGAGCATCCCCTTCACGACCGTGAACGTCCGCTACGTCCGGCTGACGGTCACCGGCAACACCGGCTGGCCCGCAGGGCAGCTGTCGGCCTTCGAGGTGTACGGCACCGGCGCCACCCCCAGCCCGTCGCCCAGCCCGTCGCCCAGCCCGTCGCCCAGTGTCTCCCCCCAGCCCGCCGCCCACCGGAAACCTCGCCCGGGGCAAGGCGGTCAGCGCGAGCAGCCACGCCGACGTGTACGTCGCGGGCAACGCGACCGACGGAAACGCGGGCACCTACTGGGAGTCGGCCAACAACGCGTTCCCGCAGACCCTGACCGTGGACCTCGGCGCGTCCGTCACGGTCGGCAGGGTGGTGCTCAAGCTGCCGCCGAGCGCGGCCTGGGGCTCCCGCACCCAGACACTGGCGGTCCTCGGCAGCACGGACGGCACGAACTACACCACGATCGCCGGACCCGCGGGCTACACGTTCGACCCGGCGACCGGCAACACCGTCACCATCGCCGTGCCCGCCGCCGCCCGGCGCTACCTGCGGCTGAACGTCACCGGTAACACCGGCTGGCCGGCCGCGCAGATCTCCGAGTTCGAGGCGTACGCCTCGTAACCCGGAACGGGACGCCCGGAGGAGGAGTGGACGCCTCCTCCTCCGGGCTCCCCCACACAGCATGACCCCCGGCAGGCCGTCAGGTGACGGGGACGCCGACGCGGCCGGTGGAGGAGCGGACCACCAGTTCCGGCTCGAACAACAGCTCGCCCGTCGCCACCGCGGCGCCCTCGATCTGGCTGACCAGCAGCTCCACCGCGGCCCGGCCCATCGCCTCGATCGGCTGACGCACCGTCGTCAGCGGCGGGTCCACGCACGTCATGAGCGCGGAGTCGTCGTACCCGACGACGGACACGTCCTGGGGCACGCGCCGGCCGGCCCGCCGCGCCGCGCGGATGGCTCCGAGGGCCAGCGGGTCGCTGCCGCAGATGATCCCCGTGACGTCCTGCCGCACGAGCTTCAGCGCCGCCGCGTGGCCGCCCTCCAGCGAGTGCATCGTGTGCTCGACCAGCTCGCCGCCCGCGGCCCGGAACGCCTCCAACTTCCGGATGGACGGCATGTGGTCGGCGGGACCGACGACCAGGCCGATCCGCTGGTGGCCGAGCGCGCGCAGGTGGCCCAGCGCCTGCTCCACCGCGATCGTGTCGTCGCAGGAGACGCGGGGGAAGTCCCAGTGATCGGCCGCGGCGTTGACCAGCACGGTGGGCAGCCGCCGCTCGACCAGCCGCAGGTAGTGCTCGTGGACGACGCCGGTCTGCGTGTAGAGCCCCCCGGCGAAGACCACGCCGGACACCTGCTGCTGCAACAGCAGATCCACGTAGTCGGCCTCCGAGATCCCGCCGACCGTACGCGTACACAGCACGGGCGTGAACCCCTGCTGTGCCAGCGCCCCACCGACGACCTCGGCGAACGCCGGGAAGATCGGGTTCTGCAGCTCGGGCAGGACAAGCCCGACCAGCCGGGCGCGCTCGCCGCGCAACTGCGTGGGCCGCTCATAGCCGAGCACGTCGAGAGCCGTCAGCACGGCCTCCCGGGTGGCCTCGGAGACCCCGGCCTTGCCGTTGAGGACGCGACTCACCGTGGCCTCGCTGACCCCGACCTTCTTCGCAACCTCCGCAAGCCGTCGCGTCATGGCGGCAAGCATACGACGCGGAGCGGTCGGGCCAAGGATCTTCGACGACACGGTTGCAAGCGGGCTGAAAGCACCGTGAAAGAGGCGATTCCTAGTGTCTGACGCGTTGCAGATCACCCAGGAAGGCACCATGAACATCCTCAGGAACAGCCTCGCCGTCGTCGCGGCGTCCGCCCTTCTCGGTCTGACCGCCGCCTGCAGCGGGAGCCAGACGACCGTCTGCGAGGAGGCGACCAAGGCGTTCACCGACTACAGCAGCAAGGCCGCCGCCGCGGCCGGTGACATCAAGGGCATCAACACCGCGACCAGCGACCTGGCCGCGCAGCTCAAGGACCTGTCGGGCAAGGCCGACGGCGACCTGAAGGTGACGCTCGCCGGCATGGCCGACTCGTGGGGGTCCTTCAAGATCGACCTGTCGGACCCGGCCTCCGCGACCAAGCTCGCCGAGTCGGGCCAGAAGGCCATTCAGGCGACCCAGCAGCTCGCCTCCGCCTGCTCCTGACCTCCGCGGCCCGCCTCGCCGCCGGCGCGGAGCGCCGGGGGCGGGCGGGTGCGGAGGCCGGCGTAAGACCGTGCCCTGTACCACCGCGCCCGCGAGGGCCGCTCCCGCGGCTCACGGGACCGCAACTATCACGGCCGGCCGGAGCACCCGCCCGCCCGTGAGCGCGTAGCGCAGTCCAGCACCAACGAACCAAAGCAGGCTCTCGAGCACATCTCGCCTCAAGGAGCCAAAGCACGTCAGCGAGGCGAGGCGGAGCGCGCAACGCATCCCCACCCCGGCCAGGCACCGCTCCTGAGCGCGCGCTGTCAGTACTCGAGCCCCCAGTCGTGGGTGCCGAGGACGTAGGCGTCTCCCTTGGGCACCAGCCTGCCGCCCTCGGCCAGGCTGGTAAGGCACCGCCGTACGTCGTCCTCCGGGAGACCGGTCATCTCCGCGACCTTTCCAGCGGTCGCGGGCCGTTCCTCCGTGTTCAAAGCGGCGACGGCCTCGTAGACCGTCATGTCCGCCGTCGTCATCTCCTGGACGTCTTCCAGGCTCTCCTCGTCAGGCACTCCGCTGTCTCGCCCCCTCGCGCAACCGCTCCGGATCGACCTGCCGGTCCGGGTAGCGTTCGAGGTACTCGCCTTCCAGCTCCTGCGTCCGGGAGGTGTGGCGCTCCAGCGCGTCGTCCGACCCGTGGAAGAACGTCTCCGACCGGGTCTCGTGCAGGTGGCGCAACTCGCGGATCAGGTCCTCGTCGCCCAGGTCCCGCGGGTCGACTCCCATGGTCATGACGGTCCTCCCTCACACCTCTGTCGGCTTGTCCCAGCGTTCGTCAGGGTTCTTGTCGTCCGGCTCCGCGTTGGGCGGATCCGTGGCGGACGGCGTCCACTCGCCGGCGATATCCGGCTCTTCCTCGGTATCGATGTATCGGTCGTCTTCCCTTCGCATGCCAGGTCTCCTGCCCGGTGGAGCGCCCGCCATTCCGGACCGGCCACACCGCGCCGCCCCGAATGCCGTACGGCCCGCTCCATCCACGACGGAGACGGGCCGTACGGGTACGGGAGCTGTCA
Organism: Microbispora sp. GKU 823; assembly: GCF_002027145.1. Taxonomy (NCBI): domain Bacteria; kingdom Bacillati; phylum Actinomycetota; class Actinomycetes; order Streptosporangiales; family Streptosporangiaceae; genus Microbispora; species Microbispora sp. GKU 823. Next base: position 21,737 of record NZ_MWJN01000102.1, read on the forward strand.
GGACAGGTCGAACTCCCCGCCCTTGACCCCTTCGATGAACGCCTCCCACTCGCCGGGGGTGAACATCAGCCGCGGCCCCTGGGGATCCTTAGAGTCGCGTACGGCGACGCCGTCACGCAGGCGCGCGACCTCCACGCACTGGTTGCCGACGGTGTTCGAGCGCGCCGCCTTGCGCCAGACGGCGCAGGCCAGGTCGTCCGCCGGTACGAGTCCCCTCATCGTCCTGCCATCTCCTTCTCGACCGAAATGATCATTTCCATGGACTTCTCCGGGCCGAGCGCGGCGGCACGAAGATGATCGAAGACCTGGACGTATCCGCGGATCTCCGCCGGATCCTCCAGGTAGAGCTCGCCGCTCATGTTCTCCAGCAGCACCACGTCGGCGTCGCCGGGATCGGGGAAGGCCAGGATCGCCATCGAGTTGCCCATGCCGAGGTAGGCGCCCGCGTCGAACGGCAGCACCTGCACGGTGACGTTCGGCTGGACGGCCATCTCCCGCAGCCTGCGCAGCTGCTCGGCCATCACGGGCGGGCCGCCCACGGGCCGGCGCAGCGCCGCCTCGTCGAGGACGGCCCACAGCTCCAGCGGGGCGGGCCCGGTCAGGCGCCGCTGGCGCTCCATCCGGGCCGCCGCCCGCCGCTCGATCTCCGCCGGGTCCTTGACCAGGGCCGCGCCGATGACCGCGCGGGCGTAGTCCTCGGTCTGCAGCAGCCCGGGGACCAGCAGCGGCTCGTAGTTGCGCACCGACGACGCCTCGGCCTCCAGCCCGACGTACGGCCCGGGCAGCACGTCGTCGTAGGCGCGCCACCACCCCCGCCGGGTGGCGTCCCTGGCCAGCGCGACCAGCGCCTCCCGTTCCGAGCCCTCGACGCCGTAGAGGTCGAGCAGGTCGCGGATGGTCCGGGTCTGCGGGCGGGTGTGGCCGGACTCGATCCGGTAGACGGTGGAGACCGCCATGCCAAGCCGCCGCGCGACCTCCTCCCGGCCGAACCCGGCTTCACGCCGCAGACGGGTCAGCTCACCGGAAAGCCGGCGGAGCCGGACTGTAGGGCCGCCAACTCCCCTCATGAACCGAACTCTCCCTTTCGCCGCAAAAGGAAACTATGCAATCGTGCATTCGCCATATTGCGTAGTCGTTTTGCAAAGTGCAGGATGAACGAAGTCTTGCACGGACCTCGAATCGCCATCCGCAGACGGGTGCACAGGGAGTTATCACGGGATGACAATTCTCAACCTCTCGGGGAGAATCGCGATCTCACCCCCCTTCTCGGGAGACCCGTCCCAAGTGCGGGCCGCCCGGCGGTTCGTGGCGAGCCGTCTCGGCGACGGCCACCCCTGCCGCGACGACGCCGTGCAACTGATCGGCGAGCTGGTCGCCGAGTCCCTGCGGCACGCCGTCTCCTGCGGACGCCCGCCGGGGTACGGCGTGTCGGTCCTGGCCACACCCGCCGCGGTCCGCGTCACGCTGTCGACCCAGGGCTGCGGGTGCTGGACGTCTCCCGAGCTGACGCCGGGCCGCGGCGTCCACCTCGTGGACCTGTTCACCCGGCGATGGGGGGTGTCGGCCAGCCGCACCGGAGTCTGCGTGTGGTTCGAGCTCGGGCACGACGCCGCCGTACCGCCGCCCAGGGGCGTGGAGAGCGAGAGCACGAGGACGGCCTGACCGCTATGCGCACCGGTCAGGACCGAGACCGGTGAGAAGCAGAATGAATTTCTGGCCGGATCCGGGGTAGACGGGCGCCATATCTTGCGGAGAAGGGGACGATATGGCGCAAATAAGCACCGACATTCCCGCGCGGCTGGATCGGCTCCCCTGGGCCCGTTGGCACTGGCTCGTGCTCATCGGACTCGGCACCGTCTGGATCCTCGACGGGCTCGAGGTGACCATCGTGGGGGTCATCGGCCCCCGGATCACGGACCCGGGCAGCGGGCTGGGACTCACCGACAGCGAGGTCGGGATCGCCGCCGGCGTGTACGTCGCGGGAGCCTGCCTCGGCGCTCTCTTCTTCGGCCACCTGACGGACCGGTTCGGGCGCAAGAAGCTCTTCCTGGTCACGCTCGCCCTCTACCTCGCCGCCACCGTGGCCACGGCCTTCTCGCACGACGCCTGGTACTTCTACCTGTGCCGGTTCTTCACCGGCGCCGGCATCGGAGGCGAGTACGCCGCGATCAACTCGGCGATCGACGAGCTCATCCCGGCCCGCGTGCGCGGCACGGTCGACCTGGTGGTGAACGGCTCCTTCTGGCTGGGCACCGCGCTCGGCGCGCTCATCGCGATCCCGGCACTCGACACGAGCCTGCTGCCGGCCGGTCTCGGCTGGCGCCTGCTGTTCGGCCTGGGCGCCGTCCTCGGCGTGGCGATCCTGCTGGTCCGCAGGACCGTGCCCGAGAGCCCGCGCTGGCTGTTCATCCACGGCCGCGGAGAAGAGGCCGAGGAGATCGTGCGGGACATCGAGACGAAGGTCCGCGAGGAGAGCGGCAAGACGCTCGAACCGGCGCACGGGGAGATCAGGATCAACCAGCGGACGCACACCCCGCTGTCGGAGGTGGCGGCCACGCTGCTGCGCCGCTATCCCAAGCGCACGACCGTCGGCCTGTCGCTGTTCATCGGTCAGGCGTTCCTCTACAACTCGATCTTCTTCACGTACGCGCTGGTGCTGTCGAAGTTCTTCAAGGTGCCGGACGGCAGCACGCCGTGGTACCTCGTCCCGATCGCGATCGGGAACTTCCTCGGCCCGGTCCTGCTCGGCCGGTTCTTCGACACGGTCGGTCGCCGGACCATGATCTCGGGCAGCTACGTGCTGTCCGGCCTGCTCCTGCTGGGCACCGCCGCGCTGTTCAACGCGCACGTGCTGACCCCCGTGACCCTCACGGCCTGCTGGATGGTGGTGTTCTTCTTCGCCTCCGCGGGAGCGAGCAGCGCCTACCTGACGGTCTCGGAGATCTTCCCGATGGAGACCAGGGCCCTGGCGATCGCGCTGTTCTACGCCGTCGGCACCGGGCTCGGCGGCATCATCGGGCCCGTGCTGTTCGGCCGCCTGGTGGAGAGCGGGGTGGTCGGCGACGTCGTGGTCGGCTACGCCATCGGCGCCGTCCTGATGATGGCGGCCGGGCTGGTGCAGTGGTTCATGGGCGTGGAGGCGGCCCGGCGCTCGCTGGAGGACATCGCCGCCCCGCTCAGCGCCGAGCAGCGCCAGATGGTCTGACCGGGCGTACCGGTACGGCTCGCACCTTCACAGCGCGAGCCGCACCTGGCCGGGTGTCTCACCGCTCTCTTGGGTATCAACCCCCTCAGATGCGCACATAAGGCGCATCCTCGTACATTCGGGGGAATCATGGCTGACGACGCTCAGAAGAAGAAGCCCGCGAAGTCCACCGGCAAGGCGAAGAGGACGGCCATCAAGGAAGCCCGCTCGGCGAAGCAGGCGAAGAAGGCCAACCGCCCCGCCGAGGGCGCGAGCGAGTGACGGCCGCACGGCCGGTGCCACCATGATCCGGGCCGGGCCCACCGTGGCCCGGCCCTCCTCCTTCACCCGCCCCCGTACGCGATGCCTCCCTCCGTCCTGGATACTCGGAAGGCCATAGAGCCGATCTCGCTTGTTCTGGAGGGCCGCCCGTGAGGCTTGGAGTCGTCTTCGACCGCGACCTGCCGCCGGAGTCGCTTCCGTCGTTCGCCGGGGAACTCGACGGCACGGCGGTCTCCGACCTGTGGGTGGTGGAGGACCTCGGCTGGACGGGCTCGATCTCCTCTGCCGCCACCGCACTGGCCGCGACCTCGCGCCTGCGCGTCGGCATCGGCATCACCCCCGCGCCCCTGCGCAACCCGATGCTGCTGGCGATGGAGCTGGCCAACCTGGCCCGTCTCCACCCCGGGCGGCTGGCCGCGGGGATCGGGCACGGCGTGCAGGCGTGGATGCGTCAGGTGGGCGCCGCCGCCGCGTCGCCGCTGTCGCTGCTGGAGGAGACGATCACGTCCGTACGCGCGCTGCTGCGCGGCGAGACCGTCACCCTGCACGGACGCGAGGTGAGCCTGGACGGCGTCCGCCTCGTCCACCCGCCGGCCGAGCCGCCGCCCGTCCTCGCCGGGGTGGTGAGCCCGCGCTCGCTGGCGCTGTCGGGACGGGTGGCCCAGGGCACGATCCTCCCCGAGGGCCTCAGTCCGGAGCGGTTGCGGTCGATGATCGAGGGGATCGGCGCGACCGGCGATCACGAAGTGGTGGCGTTCGTCCACCTCTACGTCGGCGACGACGCACGCGAGGCCATGCGGCACGCGGCGGAGGAGCAGGCGGGGTTCCTGCAGGTGGCGCCGGAGGAGGTCGTCATGGCGGCGGGTTCGCCGCAGGAGGCGTCCGCCCAGGTCAGGAGGCTGTGGGAGGCGGGCGTGTCCACGGTCGCCGTCCGCCCTGTGGGCGCCGACCCGCTCTCCCACGTCCACAAGCTGCTGTCCGCCCTCTGACCCGCCGTACGGCGCCGGGGCATGACATTTGTCCCGGGGAGAACCAGGATCGGCCCCACTACGCCGGGACGCGCACGATCGGGCAGAGTTGAGGCGTGGACACGCCGACCCTCCGATCCCCTCAACACCGTGTGAGCCGTACCGCCGTCTGGTATTGGGCCGCGCGGGCCGCCCTCGGCTGGCTGGTCATCCTCGCGGCCCAGGTGGTCTGGCTCGTGGCCGACGGCGACGGGACCGCCCTGCCCGTCATCGCCCACGTGGCCGGTCTCGCCGTCACCGCCGTCGTCGCGGTGGCGCACGTCACGGTCATGCCGCAGTGGCGTTATCGGGTGCACCGCTGGGAGGCCACGTCCGCGGCCGTCTTCACCCAGTCGGGCTGGTTCAAGCAGGAATGGCGCATCGCCCCCGTCTCCCGCATCCAGACCGTGGACAGCGAGCGCGGCCCGCTGGAGCAGATCTTCCGCCTGGCCAACGTCACCGTCACCACCGCCTCCGCCGCCGGTCCGATCAAGGTCAGCGGCCTCGACCGGGACACGGCCCAGCGCCTGGTCGCCGAGCTCACCGCCACCGCGCAGGCGACGGCGGGTGACGCGACGTGATCGACGTCGTCGAGACGACCCTGGCCTGGCGGCGGCTGAGCCCGCGCATGCTGGTGATCCACCCGTTCCAGGAGGTCGTACGGGCCGCACCGGCGCTGCTCGGCCTGCTGGTCGCGGGGACGAGCAGCGGCGGGCAGGGCCATCTGTGGAGCGTCGCGGGCGTCGCTCTCATGGTCGTGCTCGGCATGCTCCGCTGGTTCACCACGACCTACCGCATCACCCCCGAGCACGTGCAGGTCCGCCGCGGCCTGCTGAACCGCAAGGTGGTGACCGTGCCCCGCGACCGGGTCCGCACGGTGGACGTCACCTCCCACGTGCTGCACCGCGTGCTCGGCCTGGCCCGGGTGGAGGTGGGGACGGGCATGTCGGAGCGCAGGCACGAGGGCCGGCTCAAGCTGGACGCGCTGACCGCCGCCGAAGCCGCCCGCCTGCGCGTGGAACTGCTGCACCGCTCCCCCGCCGCCGCCATGGCATCCTCCACGGTGTCCTCCACCGTGTCTCCCGTGGCGCCCCCCGCCGGGAGCACGCCGGCCGCGGAGACCGAACTCGCGCGGATGCGTCCCGAGTGGGTGAGGTTCGGGCCGTTCACGATGTCCGGGCTCGTCACCGTGGGTGTCGTCGCCGGGTTCGTGTCCCGCCTGGTCTCGGAGGGCAACGTCGACCTCGGCAGGGTCGGGCCCGTCCAGGAGACCTGGCGGTGGTTCAGCGCGATGTCGCTCCCGCTGGAGATCGCGACGGTGGTGCTCGTGCTGGTGGTGTTCGTGAGCGTCGCCTCCACGCTCGGCTACGTCCTGGCCTTCGGCAACTTCCGGCTCACCCGGCACGCCGAGGGCACTCTCCACGTGACCCGGGGGCTGCTGACCACCCGGGCCACCACCATCGAGGAACGGCGGCTGCGCGGGGTCGAGGTCGGGGAGCCGCTGCTGCTGCGCGCCGTACGCGGGGCCCGCCTGTCCGCGGTGACGACCGGTCTGCGGTCGGCGCAGGGCGCCCAGCGCGGTGGGTCGCTGCTGCTGCCGCCCGCGCCGCGCGCCGACGCGGTGGCGGTGGCCCGGCTCGTGCTCCCCCGTGTCGCCGATGCCCCCTCGGTCTCCGCATCCGAGGCCTCGCCGGTCACCGCGAGCCTGACCGCGCACGGCCCTGCGGCGCTGCGCCGCAGGTTCACCCGGGCGTACGGCGTGCACGCGCTGGTGCTGGCCGCGCTGCTCGCGCTGTGGTGGTGGGCCGGGCTGCCCTCGTGGACGTGGGTCACCGCCGCCGCCCTGCTGCCGCTGACCGCTCTGCTGGCCGCCGACCGCTACCGCTCGCTCGGCCACGCTCTGACGTCGGGCTATCTGATCACCCGCTGGGGTTCGCTCGCACGCCGCCGGGTGGCCCTGGAGTGCGACGGCGTCATCGGCTGGAACATCGAGCGGTCGTTCTTCCAGCGCCGGGCCGGTTTGGCGACGCTGACGGCGACCACGGCGGCGGGCAAGCAGGGCTACCAGGTGCGCGACGTGGACCTCGCCGAGGCGCTGCGCCTGGCCGCCGCGGGCACGCCCGGCCTGCTCGACCCGTTCCTCGTCGAGGCCGCGGCGCCCTGTCGCCTAATAGCATGTGATGCCCGATAAGACCGGTTTCACCTGAGGAGTTGGATTGTCCCGCTACGGCCAGATGTTCGGCCCCGACATCACGTTCCTCGGCGTCGAGCGGTGCGACCTCGACGACCCGGCCGGTTACGCGGACGCCGACATCGTCATCCTGGGCGCGCCGTTCGACGGCGGCACCTCCCACCGCCCGGGTGCGCGCTTCGGCCCGAGCGCCATCCGCCAGACCTGCTACCTCCCCCACGACGGCTCCCGCCCGAGCCTGGCGCTGCGCGTGGACGCCCTCAAGGACCTGCGGGTGCTCGACGCGGGAGACGTGGAGACCTACGCCGGGGACATCGAGGGCAGCCTGCGCGCGATCGAGGACGCGGTCGCCAGGATCGCGGCCTCCGGGGCGATCCCGGTCGTCCTCGGCGGCGACCACACGATCGCCCTGCCCGACGCGACCGGCGTGGCCCGCCACCACGGCTTCGGCCGCGTCTCGATGATCCACTTCGACGCGCACGCCGACACCGGCGACATCGAGTTCGGCCACCTGCACGGCCACGGGCAGCCGATGCGGCGGCTCATCGAGTCGGGCGCGATCCGGGGCGACCGCTTCCTGCAGATCGGCCTGCGCGGCTACTGGCCGGGGCCGGAGATCCTCGACTGGATGGCCGGGAAGCGCATGCGGTCGTACGAGATGACCGAGATCGTCGCCAGGGGCCTCGACGAGTGCCTGACCGAGGCGTACGCGATCGCGCTCGACGACTGCGACGGGGTCTACCTGTCGGTCGACGTGGACGTCTGCGACCCGGGCCACGCGCCGGGCACCGGCACGCCCGAGCCGGGCGGCCTGTCGGCCCGCCAGCTCCTCGACGCCGTACGCAGGACCTGTTACGAGCTGCCCGTCGTGGGCCTGGAGATCGTCGAGGTGGCCCCGCCGTACGACCACGCGGACATCACGGCGTACCTCGGCAACCGGGTCGTCCTGGAGGCGCTGTCGGCGATCGCCCGCCGCCGCAGGGACGCCGCCGACGGCACGCGCTGGGACCCCACCCAGCCTCTCCTCGACGGCCGCTGACCCGCCCCGGGGCGCGTGCCGGACATTTCGGCCAAGGCCGGGAGCCGATCTGGTAGGCATGGTCGCGTGACGCGATCGAGAACCGCCGCCGTCCTGGCCGTCGCCGCCGTGCTCCCGGCGCTCCTGACCGGCTGCGCGGCCGACGGCGGCGGCACGGGCCCGGACCGCACGACGACGACGGCGCACGCGACGCCGGGCGCCGGATCCGGGGGCGACGCCGCGAGCCCGCCCTCCGCGACGCCCGGGCGAGCGGGCCGGCGACCAGGGACGCGTCCGACGGGGCCGCCCGTCCGCTCCGGTCCCCCACGAAGCCCGTGCGGGTGCCCGCCGGGGTGACGGCCGGGTATGCCGTGGTCGACGTGACCACGGGCAAGACGGTCGCGTCCCGCCAGGTGCACCACCGGTTCCGGTCGGCGTCGGTGGTGAAGATCCTCATCGCCGTCGACTACCTGGAGCGGCACAAGGGGACGATCCCGGCCGGCGACCTGGCGCTCCTGACCCCCATGCTCCGCGGCAGCGACGACGACGCGGCGACGGCCCTGTGGCGGCGCGGCGGCCAGGGCGAGATCGTGCGGCGGACGGCACGCAGGATCGGCCTGACCGAAACCTCCCCACCGCCCGCCGCCAAACCCGGCTTCTGGGGCTACACCGCCATCAGCGCGGCCGACATCGCGCTCGTCTACCGGTATCTGCTGCGGCGGGCCGAGCCCCGCGTCCGCGACTTCGTCCTCGGCAACCTGCGCAAGGCGTCCCAGTGCGCCCGCGACGGCTTCGACCAGTTCTTCGGCATCCCCCGCGCCGTTCCCCGGCCCTGGGCGATCAAGCAGGGATGGTCCGGGTATGGCGCGGTTCCTCCCGTCAGGTGCACCCGCGCGAAGGCGACGTCGTACCGTATCGGGGCGGTCACAATGGGCGGCAACCCGGTTGATTTCGGCCGTCCGGTGCTCCACACTACTGGCGTGATCGGCGACCGGCTGATCATGGTGGTGCTCACCCTGCAGCCCTCGGGGGCGTCCTTCACGCAATCGGCCGAGCGGGTGACGAAGCTGGCGAGAGACCTCTATCTCAGCGTCGCCTAGCGGTCCGCTTCGTACGGGGAAGGACCGTTCTGTTTAGAGGCGGGGCCGCCGGGCAGCGATCACGCGTGCTCTCCCTCCTCTCTGAAAGCTGGTCGGCGATGGGTTTCCCGTGGGGATTGCTCGGCCGGGACATGGCGGTCGATCTCGGTACGGCCAACACGCTCGTGTACGTGCGCAAGAAGGGCGTCGTCCTCGACGAGCCGTCGGTGGTGGCGATCAACCTGCACACGGACAGGATCGTGGCGGTCGGGACCGCGGCGAAGGAGATGATCGGGCGGACCCCGCCCCACATCGCCACGCTGCGCCCGCTCAAGGACGGCGTGATCGCCGACCTCGACGCGGCCGAGCGCATGCTGCGGCACTTCATCCAGGTGGCGCAGAAGAACCGCTACCTGGCCAAGCCCCGGGTCGTCATCGCCGTGCCGAGCGGCACCACGAGCGTCGAGCAGCGCGCGGTCAGGGAGGCGGCGTACGAGGCGGGCGCCCGCCGCGTCCACATCATCGAGGAGCCGATGGCCGCGGCGATCGGCGCGGGACTCAACGTTGGCGACACGACCGGCAACATGGTCGTGGACATCGGCGGCGGCACGACGGAGGTCGCGATCGTCTCGCTCGGCGGGGTGGTCGTGTCGAAGTCCGTGCGGGTCGGCGGCGACGAGCTCGACGAAGCGATCGTCAACTACGTCAAGAAGGAACACTCCCTGATGCTCGGCGAGCGCACGGCCGAGCACATCAAGATCAAGCTGGGCAGCGCACGGCCGGGCGGCGACGACACCACACCGCTGCCGATCCGGGGCCGCGACCTGGTGACCGGCCTGCCGAAGACCGCGACGATCAACCGGGCGCAGGTCAGGGAGGCGATCGAGGACCAGGTCCAGACGATCGTCGACGCCGTGCAGAGCACGCTGGACCAGTGCCCGGCCGAGCTGGCGGGCGACCTGATCGACAACGGCATCGTGCTGACCGGCGGCGGCGCGCTGCTCGACGGGCTGGCCGAACGGCTGGAGAAGGCCGTCGGCATGCCGATCCACCTCGTCGACCAGCCGCTCCAGTCGGTGGTGCTGGGCGCGGGCCGGTGCGTCGAGCGCTTCGACGACATGCAGGACGTGTTCCTCCCCGAAACGCGTCGATGAGGGCCGCCGGTCGCCGGGCGCCCGCGCTGCTGGCGCTCGTCTCCGCCGCCCTGATCGTCGCCGACACCGTCACCCCGCTCGCGCCGCTGCGCGCGTTCGGGTCGGCCGTGTACGGCGGGCTGGAGGACGCGGCGTCCGCCGGCGTCCGCTGGGCGTCGGGCGAGCGCCGCCTGGAGGAACTCGAACGCGAGAACGCCCGGCTGCGCGCCGACCTGCAGGCCGCCCGCGGGACGACGCCCTCCCCCGCTCAGGCGGACGGCTACCGGGTCGTGCCGGCCCACGTCATCGGCTTCGGCCGGGACGGCACGGTCACCGTCGACACCGGCGCCGACGCCGGCGTCGCCCGCGACATGACCGTGTTCGACGGGAACGGGCTGGTTGGCCGGGTCCTGCGGTCCGGGCCCGGGACGGCCACGGTGCAGCTCGCCACGGCCTCCGGCGCGTCGATCGGCGCGCGGCTCGAAGGCTCGCGGGAGGTCGGCCTGGTGACCGGAGTCCCCGAGCGCGGGCTGCTGCGGCTGAGCCTGCTCAACCCCTCGGCCGAGGTGAAGCCCGGCGACCGGGTGGTGACGCTGGGCTCGCGCGACATGCGGCCGTACGTGCCGGACGTGCCGATCGGCACGGTGGTCACGGTCGAGCCCGCGCCGGACGCGCTGACCAGGACGGCGCTCGTGCGTCCCTTCGCCCGGTTCACCGCGCTCGGCCTCGTCACCGTGGTGCTGGGACCGCAGCCGGACGGCGCGGCGGTGGACGCGTCCGCCGGCGAGGGCACGACGAAGGCCGGGGACGGAGACAAAGGCGCGGACAGAGACGGGGACAGAGCCGCGGACAGAGCCGAGGGCGGCTCGAAGAAGGCGAAGGGGGCCTGATGAAGGCGGTCGTGCTGTCCGTTCTCGTCGTCCTCGTCGCACCGGTGCTCCAGGTCGCCGTGGTGAACGGCCTGTCGCTGCCCGGCGGCGGGCCCGACGTCGTGCTGGTCGGCGTCATCGCGCTCGCGCCGCGTCTGCGACCAGGAGCGGGGGCGTTCCTGGGGTTCGCCGCGGGCCTGGCCGCCGACATCGCGCCGCCCGCCGACCACACCATAGGGCGGCTCGCCCTGGTCCTGTGCCTGGTGGCGTGGGTGTGCGCGCGGGTGACCGCGGACGGCACGGCC
>NZ_MWJN01000103.1:0-32738 GCF_002027145.1 Microbispora sp. GKU 823
CCGCTGCGCCAGTTCTTCTCGGCCGACCCCGCGTCCGCGCACCGCCGGGGGTGGACGTCGAGGGCCCGGTGACGGCGGTGGCCGTGCGGACGCCCGAGGAGGTCCCCGGCCGCCGCGCACGCTGCCGCGCGGCGTGCTGGCCGACCCTGACGTGCCGGCACGGCCGTGGACGCGCGCTCCTCGCGGTGCTGGCGCCCGCCGCGCAGGCCGCGCACGTCGCGCGCCTCCTGCACGGCCTGTACGGCATGGCCGCGGGCATCGGGGGCCCGCGCGACGACCCAGGGGAGGCGTGGCAGAGCTGGCGGGAGGCGCTGCTGGCGCTGCGGGTGGCCGAGCACGTCGGACGGCACGCCCCGGTCGCCGACTGGAGCGCACTCGGCGTCTACCGGCTGCTGGCCCGGCTGACCCCGCGTGACCTGGCCGACCTCGCCGCCGAGTCGGCCGCGCTCACGCCCCGGATCGCGGCGAGCGTCGAGGCGTACCTCGACCACGCCGGGCAGGTACAGGAGACGGCGGCGGCGCTGGGCGTGCACCGGCAGACGCTGTACTACCGCCTCGGCAAGGCCGGGCACCTCACCGGGCTCGACCTCGCCGACGGGGAGGACCGCCTGCTGCTCCACCTGTCGCTGAAGGCGGCGGCGCTTCTCCCGTCCCACCCGTGACGGGGTCAGCCGATCCTGGTCATGACGGAGTCGTAGCCCCCGCCGCCCGGGTAGTTCCAGCGGCCGGCCATGACGTCGCCTGCGGCGTTGAAGGTGCCCCGGAAGTACGCCGGGGATCCCTTCGCGCCGAACCAGATGGTCAGCGTGTCGCCGTCGAGTTCGTAGACGTAGTCCAGGGTGTCGCCGCGGCCGGCGTAGTAGCGCGACTTGATGTCCTCGCTCGGCGTGTCCGCCCCGTAGGGCCTCTCACGGCCGATGACCTCGAAGCCGACGATCGGCTCGCCGTCCTGCTCCAGCCGGATGTCCTGGATGAGGAAGAAGCCGCCCTCCATCCAGCGGTAGGTGACCGTGCCCTCCGCGCCGCCGGTCACGCGCCATGAGCCGACCAGCCGGTCCAGCGCCCTGAGCTGCTCGTCCGGCTGCGTCGTCTCGATGATGTCCGACATGGTGTTCCCTTCTCCAGTGGTCGCGGTCTGCGATACCGCTCGTACGACGGTGCGAGCCCGGAAAGGGAATCGGTCCGCACCCGCGGCAGACATCACGATTCGATAACGGCAGGCTGGATGGAGAGCGGCAGCCCGAAGAGCGGCAGCAACTCGGGGCCGAAGGTGGTGATCTCCGTGATGAGGCCGTCCTCGGCGCACAGGACGTCGATGTTGACCGCGGTGTAGGAGGTCTCACCGGGCCGCCGCACGTAGTTCGCCACCGCGGGCTGCCGATTGACCGCGAGCGGGACGCAGTGCCACTCGCCCCAGCGCTCCTCGCCCTCCAGGACCGGACGCCACATGTCCAGCACGGCCGCCCGCCCGTCGAACACCAGGGCCGCGGGCGGCATGGCCTGCCGGACGTCCTCGCGGAGCAGCGCCGCCAGCGCCGCCAGGTCGGCGTTCCTGGAGGCGGTGACGTAGCGCTCCAGCAGGTCGAGCTCGTCGCGGCTGGGCCGGGTGGCCGCGGCCCAGTCCGCCCGCCGCCTGGGCAGCCGCTCGCGCAGCGTCGCGCGGGCGCGTTGCAACGCGCTCTTGACCGAGGCGACGCTCATCTCCAGTGCCTCGGCGGTCTCGGCCACCGGCCGGCCGACGACGTCGCGCAGGATCAGCACGGCCCGCTGCCGCGGCGGAAGGTGCTGGATCGCCGCCAGGAACGCCAGCTCGACGGTCTCCCTGGAGATGGCCACCGCGTCCGGCGCGCCCTCGTCCGGCGCCGCCAGATCAAGCAGGTCGTCCGGATAGGGCTGGAGCCAGGCGACGTCGGCCGCCGCCGGACGCCGCGGGCTCTCCGAGGCGGCCGCCGCCACCACCTCGCGGGCGCGGGCCGGGCCGGACAGGGCGTCCAGGCAGGCGTTCGTGGCGATCCGGTACAGCCATGCCCGGAACGTGGCGCGTCCCTCGAAGCTCTCCCGCGCGCGCCAGGCCCGCAGCAGCGTCTCCTGCACCAGGTCCTCGGCGTCGGTGAACGACCCGAGCATCCGGTAGCAGTGCACCCGCAGCTCGTGCCGGTGACGCGCGGCGAGCTCGCCGAACACGGCCTCGTCGCCCGCACGGACGGCCTTCGCCGTGGAGTCCGCCGTGGAGTCCGCCGTGCTGTCCGTCGTGGGATCGGCCGGGGATTCCCTGGCCGTGCCGTGCCGTCCGCTCACACCCGCCCCGCGTCTCCGCCACACACCGAGATCCTCCGGAAGGCTACCGCTCCGGAACCCGGTAGATCCGCACCCAGTCGACGTACACCGTGCCGCCGGAGGCGTCGTTGCGCAGCACCAGGCCCAACGGGGACCGGGGAACGTACGGGCCGGTGTAGTTCCACACCTGCCTGCCGTCCAGCCAGAAGGTCACCCGGCCGGGCAGCCAGTCGACGGCGATGGTGTGCCACTGGGTGAAGTCGGCCGCCGTCTCGGCCCTGGCCAGTTCCCGGTCCTGCCGGACGGAGAGCTCCGCGCGCCGCCCGCCCGCGATCCCCGCCACGCCGATCGACGCGTCTTCCGTCTCCGTGGATCGGGTGGATCGCGCGGATCGCGGGATGTCGTCCTGTGGACCGGCGTATTCCGAGTCGTCACTCCACGAGTCGTCACTCCACGAGTCGTCGTACCGCGATTCGTCATATCGGGAGTCGTCGTATTGGGAATCGTCGTATCGGGAGTCGTCGCGCCGCGAGTCTCCGTATTCGGCGGCGGCCGGCCGGGCGGACCGCAGCAGCGCGACGGGAAGCGCACCCTCATCGGCCCGCAGGCGTACCTCCCAGCGGCCGTACCGCTGGACGGACGACCCGGACAGGTCCACGCCGGCGCCACCTCCGGTGACGCGCAGCGCCTGCCCGCCGAAGTCCTCGGTCAGGGCCGGATCGCCCCAGCCGCCCGCGGAGGCGCCGGACGAGCGGGGCGACGGCGTACGCGACGGCGGGGAGGACTCCCGCGCGCCCCCTTTCGCGCCCCCGGGGGGGCGCCGGGGCGGGCGCGCGGTCCGCCCGGGGCACGTCCTCCGGTTCGATGACGTCCACCACGACCGGCCGGTCCGCGGTGCGCACGGGCCGCGCGAGCCGCATCGGCGGCTCGGTCTCGGTCGTGGGCGCGGGCGCGCCGACGGGCCGGACGAGAGGCCGGGGACGGGAAGGGGAGAGACGCTGGGGAGGGGCGCGGCGACGGGCCCGCTGGGAGGTCGCCGATCTTCTCCGCGACCGTGGTGTCGCCGATCTTCTCCGCGGCCTCGTCGCCCTTCTGACCGGCGTTCTCGCCGGCGGGTGCGGCGGCCGCGGTTGCGGTCTGCGTCGCGCTCAGCCCTGCCGCGTTCGCGTTGCCCGGCAGCGCGCCGGACGAACCGGGGGAGGACGCCGACCCCTGTGCGGTGGACTCGCCCCCGGCGTTGAACACCTTCGCCGAGTCCCCGTTCGAACAGGCCGTGGCGCGGCGATGAGCATCGCCGCCGCCACCGCTAAACCAGGCCCATGACGTGACATGAGCCGAGTTAATCACATGATTTCACTCAGATAACGGCCTAAATCCGGTAATATCGCTTGCCTTTACGCGCAGGTCTTCTCGTATACGCGGAGCAGTTCCATGCTGATTCGCTCCACGGAATAGCGGGAACGGGCGCGGTCGGCCGCGGCGTAGCCGATGGCCGTGCGCAGGGTGGCGTCGCCGAGCAGGCGGCGGATCCGGTGGGCGATCTCCAGCGGGCGGTCGGGCCGGGTCAGGAATCCGGTCACGCCGTCCACCACCGAGTCGAGGTGCGCCCCGGCGGCCGAGGCGATGACGGGGATGCCGCAGGCCATGGCCTCCAGCGCTGCCGTGCCCGTGGGAACGGTCGGCGGCAGCGACAGCACCAGGTCGGCGCTGCGCATGAGCTTGGGCATCGCGGTGTGCGGCACCATGCCGAGCATCTCCACGCGGTCCGCCACGCCGTGCTCCCCGGCGAGGGCGCGCAGCCGCTCGACGCTCTGGTCGTCGCCCCCGGCGATCACGAGCTCGGCCTCCGGTACGGCCCGCAGGGCGTGCACGGCCCAGTCGGCGCCCACGTGCCCCACGTGCAGGAGGCGGGGCCGCTCGCCCCTCGGGAACGCGGGGCCCTGGCGGCGGAAGCGCTCGATGTCCACGCCGTGCGGGACGACCGAGATGTTGCGGCGCGGCACGCCCATCCGGATCAGTTCGGACTCCTCGTCGGCGCAGGCGGCGATGACCGCCCTGGCGCGGCGGCCGATCGCGCACTCCAGCCGCCGCACCGGCTCGGCGCTGCGGTTGTCGTCGTAGTGACTGTGGAAGGTCTGGGTGACCGGCACGCCCAGGCCCTCGGACCCGGCGATGGCGGCCAGGCCGCTGGACCACGAGTAGGCGTGGATGATGTCCGGACGATGCTCCCGCCACCTGCGCCGCAGCCCGTCGCTGAAGTCCGAGATGTAGGGGAGGAGGTCGCTTTCCGACAGTTCCATGTCGGGTCCGGCGGGCACGTGCTCGACACCGTCCCCCTGGACCTTCGAGCGGGTGTAGACGGTCACCCGGTGGCCCCGGCCCAGCTCGCGGGCGATGGCGGGAGTGTCGGGAGTCAGTTCGTGCGCGGAGACGATCGCGATATCCATGGCACACCTCAAGACAGGAAGGCGTCTGAAAGAGTGTGCCTGCGTCCTAGGCACCATCGATGTAGATGGTGTTTACCTTACTCTGATACGCGCTAAACGCCTAATCGGGAAAAATCATGCGGACTCGTGCAGCCGCGACGTGGCCGGCCGCGGCCTGATCCGGCAGCCGCCCTCCTCCTGCCGGATGTCCGCGTAGCCGCAGATCAGGCGGGCCACAGGCCGTCCCCGGGCCCCTCGTCCCGGCCGATCCCGTCAGCGGGATCGGCGCAGCGTGAGGACGGTGATCTCGTCGACCGCGTGGCTGCCGCAGAAGGCCCGGTGGTCCTCCTCGATGGCCTTGACGACCGCGCCCGGGGGCTGCCCGGCGCAGCGGGCGAGGGCCTCGGTGAGCCGCTGCTCGCCGTAGTTGTCCCCGGCGGGGCTCTGCGAGCCCACCAGTCCGTCGCTGTAGAGGACGAGCGTCTCCCCGGCCGACAGCGTGAGCTCCTCCGTCGCGGGGACCGAGCCCTCCTCGAAGCCCAGGGGGACGCCGCCGCCCTCGGAGAACCGGACATCGCCGCCCGGCTGGATCAGCGCGGCGGGATGGTGACCCGCGGAGGCGAGCCGCACCTTGCGGCCGCGGACGAAACCCGCGGCGGCCATCACGAACAGGCCCGTGTTCTGCGCGACGAGGGCGTCGCTGACCTTGCGCAGAGCCTCCCCCGGGTCGTCCTCCCACACGCTCAGCACGCGCAGGCCGTTGCGGACCATGGCGGTGACGGCGGCCGCCTCCTCGCCGCGTCCCGCCGCGCTGCCGATCACGAAGCCCCACCCGTTCTTCACGGGGAACACGTCGTAGAACTCGCCGCCGATGGCACGCATGCCGGAGCCGGGGTGGTAGACGGCGGCGATCTCGAAACCGGGGATTTCGGGGAGGGTACGGGGGAGCACGCCGGTCTGCAGCGTGTCGGCGGCCTGCGCCCGGCGCTGGAACCCCTGCTGGGCCCGCATCGCCAGGCCGAGGTGCAGGCCGATCTCCTCCATCAGGCCCAGGTCGGCCAGGCCGAACGGCGGCCGGTCGCGCAGCCGCACCAGCGTGAGCACGCCGCGCGCCTCGTCGTCGGCCCGGATCGGCACGCTGAGCAGCGAGCCCGCGCGCATCGCCTGGAGCACGTCGCCGCCGAGCAGGGAGTCGTCGGCCAGCATCTCGTGGACCACGCCGCTCTGCGTCGTCATCACCTGCTCCACGACCGGCGCCAGCGCGGGCGGGGCCTCCTCGACCGTCCGCTGCAGCCGCCCGACGGGCTGGTCGCTCGGCCCGATGACCACCGACCGGACCAGGCCGCCGTCCCTGGCGACGTCCGCGATCACCCAGTCGGCCGTCTCCGCGGCCAGCAGGCGGGCCGCCCGCAGCAGGGCGACGGGCTCGCGCAGGCTCTCCTCGTCCAGCAGCAGCCCGGTCAGCCGCGACAGCAGCTCGTGCCGCCTCGCCGCGGCCAGGACAGCCGCGTCGTCGGGCACGCCCGTCTGCACGGCCGGCTCCGGCAGCTGCACCTCGGTGGGCAGCACGACCCCGGCGATCATCTCCTGCGGCTCGCCCGGCATGCGCAGGCGGCTCAGGACCAGCCGTACGGTGTGGGCGCGGCCCTGGTGGGCCAGCCGGGTCTGGAACGAGGCGCTGTCGTCGCCGTGGAGGACGGCGGCGAAACGCTGCCGGAACGCGGCGCGGGCGGTCACGTCGACGAGCAGGGGAAAGGCGCGGCCGATGAGGTAGCCGGCGGGGCTGCCGAGCAGGCGGGTGGTCTCGTTGTTGATACGGCGCACCGTGCCGCCCGTGTCCATGATGATCACGGGAATCGGCAGCGCGCGGAACACCTGGCGCAGCAGCTTCTGCTCGCGCTGACTGCCGCCGTCCCTGCGCCTGCGGCTGCGCGCCAGCTCGCTCAGCGCCTTGCGGACGAGTTCCTCGGCGGCGTCCAGCTCCCGTAGCATCGCACCCGGATCGGGATCGTCCCGTAGGGTGGCGATGCGGTCGGCGAGCCCGCTCAACGCGCGCTCGAGCTCGGCGGTGTCGGGCAAGCTGCCCCCCTCTCTCGACGTAGACGCTACGCCAAACTCCGGGTCTAATCGATCCAGCCTGGATTAACCCGGAAACTATGGGAATGGTCTTTCTACCATGGAGACGACATCCATCCTCGCGCGTGACCTCGCGGCGCTGGGCCGTGTGACGGAGGGCACGTCCGCCGAGAGCGTTCTGCGTGGCATCACCGAGGCGGTCGCGCGCGGCGTCCCCGGCTGCGCCGGCGGCACCGCCGAACTGTGGATGGAGGAGCGGGTGCTGCTCGCCGCCTCCCACAGCGAGCTCACCGTGCTGATCGACCGCGAACGCGACCTGCGCGAGGGCCCGTCGAGGGAGGCGCTGTCCACCGGGCGTCCGGTGACGATCCCCGACGTGATGCGCGAGTCCCGCTGGTCCCGCTACGCCGCCACCGCCGTCCGGCACGGGGTGCGCTCGGTCCTCGTCGTGCCGATCGCCGTGGACGGTGCCGTTGTGATCATCGGCCTGTACGGCGTGCGCCCCGGCGTGTTCAGTTCCGGCGGCTCGCTCATGGCCCTGCTGCGCGAGCAGGTCACCGTGGCGCTGGCCAACATCTGGGAGTTCGACGACGTCCTGACCGGCGCGGCGCAGATGCAGGAGGCCCTGGCGGGCCGATCGGTGATCGACCAGGCCAAGGGCATCATCATGTCGAAGAGCGGCTGCTCGGCCGAGGAGGCGTTCGAGGAGCTCAGGCGGGTGTCGCAGCACCACCAGGTCAAGGTGGCCGACCTGGCCAAGCTCCTGGTGACCGAGCACCAGCAGAAGCACGGGGGAGCCGCCCCGGCCTGAGCGGGCCGTACGCGCGTGCGGCGGCGGGGCGCGGGGGCGGGGTTCAGGCGGCGAACGCGGCCAGGGCCTCGTCGAGGGTGTCGAAAAGGGGCAGCCGTTCGGACAGGCCGGTGACCCACATCACCTTGGAGTTCGGGTATTGCACGGAGACCAGCGCGAAGTTGCCGCCGGCGGTGGTCGAGCGCTGCCAGTGGTGCACGATCAGGCCCAGCGCCCGGGAGTCCATGAACGTCACGCCGCCCAGGTCGAGGACCATGTCGGGGCCGTGGTCGTCCGCCGCGGCGTCCAGATAGTCCGAGAACTGCTCGCGTGTCGTGGCGTCGAGGACACCGTTCACATGGATCACCACGAT
Source organism: Microbispora sp. GKU 823 (assembly GCF_002027145.1). Taxonomy (NCBI): domain Bacteria; kingdom Bacillati; phylum Actinomycetota; class Actinomycetes; order Streptosporangiales; family Streptosporangiaceae; genus Microbispora; species Microbispora sp. GKU 823. Next base: position 7,943 of record NZ_MWJN01000103.1, read on the forward strand.
GTCCCCCGCCATGCTGGACGTCAGGGACAGCAGTCCGTTGTTAGACACCTCGCGCCTCCTCTGCGGCAACATTACTGGTGCCGAAGGGGTGGTGATACTCCTGATTTTGGGGCAATATACTGAAGCAGAGGTCCAGCAGAGGGCCTCGTCTCGATACTGTAGCGAGGCGTGCCTTCTGCGTGGTCACCCCAGCGCGTAGGCGCCCTCGCGAGAAAATACGAGGGGACTGCGCAGATGGCTGCCGAGGTCCGTGTAGAGACCGCCAGCAATCCGACCGCCGAAGAGCTCCTGGCCGAGCTGGCCGAGGACGGACTGTCCGAGGAGCGGCGGGAACGCCTCCGTGAGAAGATCGTAGAAATGCACCGCCCGATGGCGAGGGACATCGCCCGGCGGTACCTCAACCGTGGCGAGCCGATGGAAGACCTCCTCCAGGCCGCGTACGTCGGCCTCATGAAGGCCATCAACGGCTTCGACCCCACCCTGGGCCACAGCTTCCGCGGGTACGCCATGGTCACCATGACGGGCGAGGTCAAGCGGCACTTCCGGGACCGCACCTGGGCCGTCCGGGTGCCCCGCCTCTACCAGGAGCGCCGGGCCGAGCTCAACCGGCACGTCGCCGACATGACCCAGGAGCTGGGCCGGTTCCCCACGGTCGCCGAGCTCGCCAAGAAGATGGGTCTGTCCGAGGAGGACATGCTCCTCACCATGGACGCCTCCGCGGCGTACAGCACGCTCTCCCTCGACGCGCCGATCGGCGCCGACGACGACGCCGCCGCCCTCGGCGACGTGATCCCCGAAGAGGACGACGCGCTCGACACCCTGGTGGACACCGAGGCGCTGAAGCCTCTGATCGACCTTCTCCCCGAGCGGGAGAAGAACATCCTCCTGCTGCGTTTCTACGGCAACATGACGCAGGCCGAGATCGCGGCGGAGTTCGGCATATCGCAGATGCACGTCTCACGGATCCTCCGCAAGACCCTCGACCAGCTCCGGGCGGAGCTCGTCGCGGGATGAGAGGATGCGACGATGCCCGGGACACCGTCTGTGCCAAGGCGGTGTCCCGGGGTATCTTCGTCCTGCCCACAGCCCATAGATCCTGAGACGGCCAGATTTCCGGCGGGAGGCGTGTACCGGGTGAAAGATGACGGCGTTCCCGCGCACGTCACCAGAGCGGCGAGGGAGCGTGCCTTCTCCTTAGCCGATCTGCCCGATCTGCGGGAGTTCGCCGCCGCCGAGGCGCTGCGTCGGGGCATGCGGGAGGATGCGATCGGCGACTTCCTCGTCGCGCTCAACGAGGTCGCCACCAACGCGGTCACCCACGGGTCGACCAAGGCGCGGCTGGGCATCTGGCGCGAGGGGCCGGCCCTGGTCGTCTCCGTGCACGACGACGGCCGGGAGTGGCGTCTCGAGGGCGAGCCCGGCCACGACCCGCCTCCGGAGGACGCGACCAGCGGCATGGGACTGTGGGTGGCGCGCATGCTGAGCAACGATCTCCACGTCACCACGGGGCCCAGGGGGACCACGGTGACGATGCGTTTCCTCCTCGAGTAGGGGTAGGGGACAGCCATGGCTGTCCCACGGATTCTGATCGTCGGCGGCGGATACGTCGGCATGTACACAGCACTCCGCCTGCAGCGCAGGCTCCGCCGCGGCGAGGCGCTCGTGACCGTCGCGGACCTCGACTCCTACATGACCTACCAGCCCTTCCTGCCGGAGGCGGCCGCCGGGAACATCGAGGCGCGGCACGTCGTCGTCCCGCTCAGGCGGGTGCTGAACAGATGCCAGATCCTCAGCGGGCGGGTCACCCAGGTGCGGCTGGCCGATCGCAAGGCGGAGTTCACCCCGCACGAAGGGCCCGACCTCACCATCGACTACGACTACCTGGTCGTCGCGCCGGGCTCGATCTCGCGGCTGCTGCCGGTGCCGGGCCTGGCCGAGCACGGCATCGGCTTCAAGACCATCGAAGAGGCCATCGCCCTGCGCAACCACGTGCTCGGCTGCCTCGACATCGCCGCGTCCACGCCGGACCCGGAGGTCCGCCGCAAAGCCCTCACCTTCGTCTTCGTCGGCGGCGGCTACGCCGGCGTGGAGGCCCTGGCCGAGCTGGAGGACATGGCGGCGGGTGCGCTCAAGTACTTCAGCGGGCTGAGCCGGGAGGACATGCGCTGGGTGCTGGTGGAGGCCACCGACCGCATCCTGCCCGAGGTGGGCCCGGACATGGGCAAGTGGACGGCCCTGCAGCTACGCGAGCGGGGCATCGAGATCCGCATGGGCACGCTGCTGAAGTCCGCCGAGGGCTGCCGCATCGTGCTGAGCGACGGCGAGGAGTTCGACGCCGACACCCTCGTCTGGACGGCGGGCGTCAAGCCGAACCCGCTGGTCGGCGCGGGCGACCTGCCCCTGGACAAGAAGGGCAGGATCAGGGTCGACCCCTGCCTGCGCGTGCACGGCACCGACTTCGCCTTCGCCGCGGGCGACTGCGCCGCCGTCCCCGACCTCACCCGTCCCGGCGAGTTCTGCCCGCCCAACGCCCAGCACGCCGTACGGCAGGCCAAGACGCTGGCCGACAACCTGCTTGCCACGCTGCGCGGGGAGGCCCAGCGGCCGTACCGGCACAAGTACGCGGGGTCGGTGGCGAGCCTGGGGCTCTACAAGGGGGTCGCGCAGATCTACGGGCGGGAGCTTCGCGGCTTCCCCGCCTGGTTGATGCACCGCACCTATCACCTGACGCGGATGCCGACCTTCAACAAGAAGACCCGGATCCTCATGGACTGGACGCTCGGGCTGTTCTTCCCCCGGGAGATCGTCTCGCTGGGGGCCATCGAGGAGCCGCGCAAGGAGTTCACCCTGTCCGCCCGCTCGTGACCCGAGGTGGGGGAGTGCCGCGTGCCCCCGAGGTCACCCGAGGTCACGCGGCACTCCTCAGCCCACTTCCGTCGGGGTGTCGTCGCCGGCCAGGGCGCCGGCGAACTGCGACGAGTAGAGGCGGTGGTAGGCGCCCCGCGCGGCGAGCAGCTCGTCGTGGGTGCCGTGCTCGACGATGCTCCCCGCCTCCATCACCAGGATGAGGTCGGCGTCGCGGATCGTGGACAGCCGGTGGGCGATGACGAAGCTGGTCCTGTCGCTGCGCAGCGCGGCCATCGCGTGCTGCACCAGGACCTCGGTGCGGGTGTCGACCGAGCTGGTCGCCTCGTCCAGGATGAGCAGGGACGGGTTGGCGAGGAACGCGCGGGCGATGGTCAGCAGCTGCTTCTCGCCGGCGCTGATGTTGCCGCCCTCCTCGTCGATCACGGTGTCGTACCCGTCGGGAAGGGTGCGGACGAACCGGTCGACGTACGTCGCCCGGGCCGCCGCCTGGATCTCCTCGTCGGTGGCCGGGGGTTGCCGTAGGCGATGTTGTCGCGGATCGTCCCGCCGAACAGCCAGGTGTCCTGGAGCACCATGCCGATCTGGGAGCGCAGGTCCTCGCGGCGCATCGCCGTGATGTCGACGCCGTCGAGGGTGATGCGGCCCGCGTCCAGCTCGTAGAAGCGCATGATCAGGTTGACCAGCGTGGTCTTCCCCGCGCCGGTCGGGCCGACGATCGCGATCGTGTGCCCGGGTTCGGCCACCAGCGACAGGTCCTCGATGAGGGGCTGCTCGGGGTCGTAACTGAAGGACACGTGCTCGAACTCGACGCGTCCCCGCCGGGTCGCGGGCAGCACCGGGTCGGCGGGGTCGGGCTCCTGCTCCTCGGCGTCCAGCAGCTCGAAGACCCGCTCGGCGGAGGCCACCCCCGACTGCAGCAGGTTGGCCATCGAGGCGACCTGGGTCAGCGGCTGGGTGAACTGCCGGGAGTACTGGATGAACGCCTGGACGTCGCCCAGGCTCATCGACCCGCTAGCCACCCGTACGGCGCCGACGACCGCGATGGCGACGTAGTTGAGGTTCCCGATGAACATCATCGCCGGCATGATGATCCCGGAGATGAACTGGGCGCCGAAGCTCGCCTTGTACAGGGCCTCGTTCCGCTCCCGGAACACCTGCTCGACCTCCGGGCCCCGCCCGAAGACCTTCACCAGCTCGTGGCCGGTGAACGCCTCCTCGATGTGGGCGTTCAGCGTGCCGGTGTGGGCCCACTGGGCGACGAACTGCTTCTGCGAGCGCTTGGCGATCTGCCCGGTGACGATCATCGTGACCGGGATCGTCACCAGCGCGATCGCCGCGAGCAGCGGCGAGATCACGAACATCATGACCAGCACGCCGATCACGGTGAGCAGCGAGCTCAGCAGCTGGCTCAGCGTCTGCTGCAGCGTCTGGGACACGTTGTCGATGTCGTTGGTGACCCGGCTGAGCAGCTCGCCGCGCGGCTGGCCGTCGAAGAACTTCAGCGGGAGCCGGTGCAGTTTGTCCTCGACGTCGGCCCGGAGGCGGAACACCGTGCGCTGCGTCACGTCGTTGAGCAGCCGGCCCTGCAGCCACATGAACAGCGACGCCGCGACGTACAGCGCCAGCACCCAGGCCAGGACCGTGGCGAGCGCGTGGAAGTCGATGCCGTGGCCGGGAACGACGTCCATCCCCGCGAGCATGTCGGCGAAGTCGCCGTGACCCGAGGCGCGCAGCCCCTGCACGGCCTGCTCCTTGGTCGTCCCCGCGGGCAGCCGTCCGCCGATCACACCGCTGAAGATCACGTCAGTCGCGCGGCCGAGCAGCTTCGGCCCGATGACGGAGAACACCACGCTGATCACGGCGAGGCCGATCACGGCCAGGAGCTTCGGCCGTTCGGGGCTCAACCGGCGCAGCAGCCGCCGGACGGAGGGGCCGAAGTTCATCGACTTCTCCGCCGGCATCTGCCCGCCGCCGAAGGGCCCGAAACCGCCGCCTCCGGCGGGCCGCGGTCGCATCGGTGCTGTGGGCCGTGCCGTGGGCCGGTCGCTCATACCGCACTCCCCGCGGTCAGTTGGGACTCGACGATCTCGACGTACGTCGGGCAGGTATCGAGCAGTTCGTCATGGGTGCCGATGCCGGCGACGACGCCGTCGTCGAGGACGACGATCTGGTCGGCGTCGGCGATGGTGGAGACCCGCTGGGCGACGATCACCACGGCGGCGTCGGCCGTGTACGGGCGCAGCGCGGCGCGCAGCCTGGCGTCGGTGGTCAGGTCGAGCGCCGAGAACGAGTCGTCGAACAGATAGATCTCGGGTTTGGCGACCAGCGCGCGGGCGATGGACAGGCGCTGGCGCTGCCCGCCGGACACGTTCGTGCCGCCCTGGGAGATCGGCGCCTGCAGGCCCTCGGGCATCGCCTCGACGAAGTCGCGGGCCTGGGCGACCTCCAGCGCCTCCCACAGCTCCTCGTCGGTGGCGTCGGGGTTGCCGTACCGCAGGTTGCTCGCGACGGTGCCGGTGAACAGGTACGGCTTCTGCGGCACCAGGCCGATGCGCGTCCAGAGCATCTGGGGGTCGAGGTCGCGTACGTCGACACCGTCGATCAGCACGGCGCCGGACGTCGCGTCGAACAGCCGGGGCACCAGCGAGACCAGGGTCGTCTTCCCCGACCCGGTGCTGCCGATGACGGCGGTGGTCTGTCCCGCGGCCACGCGGAAGGAGATGCCGGACAACACCGGCGCCTCCGCGCCCGGATAGCGGAACTCGACGTCACGCAGCTCCAGCTCGGCCCGGCGGTCCACCTGCCGTACGGGATGCTCGGACGGGCGCACCGACGACTCGGTGTCCAGCACCTCGGCGATGCGCTCCGCGCAGACCGCGGCGCGCGGGATCATGATCGAGATGAAGGTGGCCATCATCATCGACATGAGGATCTGCATCAGGTACATCAGGAACGCGGTGAGGGCGCCCACCTGCATCTCCCCGCTGTCCACCCGGGCGGCGCCGAACCACAGCACGGCGACGCTGGAGGCGTTGAGGATCAGCATCACGGTGGGGAAGATGAGCGCGGTCAGCCGCCCGACGCGCAGCGCCGTACCGGTCAGCTCGTCGTTCGCCGTCCCGAACCGGCGGGTCTCCTCACGCTCCCGGACGAAGGCCCGCACCACGCGGATGCCGGAAAGCTGCTCGCGGAGCACCTGGTTCACCACGTCGATGCGGGTCTGCATGGCGCGGAACTGCGGGACCATGCGGAAGACGATCAGCCCGATCGAGACCAGCAGCACCGGGACGCAGACCAGCATGAGCCACGACAGCCCGACGTCCTGACGCAGCGCCATGATGATGCCGCCGACCCCCATGATGGGCGCGGCGACCAGCATCGTGCAGGTCATCACCACGAGCATCTGGATCTGCTGCACGTCGTTGGTGTTGCGGGTGATCAGCGACGGAGCCCCGAACTCGGCGACCTCCCGCTGGGAGAAGCCGCTCACCCGGTGGAAGACCGCCGATCGGACATCCCGGCCGAAGCCCGCCGCCACCCGGGCACCGTGATAGACCGCCGCGATCGAGCAGGCGATCTGCACGAGGGACACGGTCAGCATCCAGCCGCCGGTGCCCAGGATGTAGCCGGTGTCGCCGGTGGCCACGCCCTGGTCGATGATGTCGGCGTTCAGGCTGGGCAGGTACAGGGAGGCGATGGTGCCGACGAGCTGGAACAGCACCACCGCCGTGAGCGCGGGCGAGTAGGGCCGCAGGTACGTGCGGAGCAGGCGGCTCAGCACGGCCGTGGTCCAGGGGAGCGTCGCGGGGAGGGCAAAATCATGCGGAACACGCTATATGAGCAGCTAGCTCACTCACGCATGATTTTCGGCAGGAGCGAACAGGGGCCGTCGTCCGCTTCCCCGCACAGGGCACAGGGCCGTACGGAGACCGTCAGGCGGGAGCGGGATCGAGGGCGAGGGAGAGATCGGCCAGGGCGACGACGCCGACCGGGCGGCCGTCCACGACCACCGGAAGCTGGTGCACGTCCTTGTCGCGCATCGGCTTGGCGGCCTTCACCACAGGGGCCTCCTCCGGCAGCGTGACCGGATCGCGCGTCATGACCTCTTCCACCTTGTGGGCATCTCGGTCTCCTGAGGGGACGGTGAAGCTCAAGGTCTCGCGGAAGACGTGCCTCCGCGAGACCGTGTCGCGCTTTTCAGGGGTGTGTTCTCCGGCGTTCTCCGGCGTTCTCCGGCGTTCTCCGGGGGGAGACGTTCGGTTCGGGGGGGTCAGCGACGGACGCGTCCGCCACGCCAGCCGCCGCGCCAGGAGTTCACCCCGGCGGTGCCGACGCCGGCCTGGTGCAGGGACAGCAGGCACAGGCCGAGGGCGAGCAGCGCGGTCAGGCCGATGCCGATGCTGGCGTTGAGAAGGTCGAGGAGGAAGGCGATCCCGAAGACGACCGCCGCGGCGATGGCGAGCATGGTTACCTCACTTCCGGGTCAGGTGGGCAAGTAACGCGTGGTACTCGTGCAGGGCCAGGCGCAGCGCCTCGGTGTCGCCCCGCTCGTTGTCCTTCCACTGGTCGAGCAGCGCCTGCCGACGGCTGGTGAGGGCCGACAGGGCCTCCTCCACCAGCGCGTCCGCCTGCTCGACCGATTGGCGGGGATCGTCGACGAAGCCGGTCTTGATCTCGCGCCACCGGCTCTCCAGCGCCTCGTCCAGGACGGACGCCGCGCCGGAGGCGGCGGTGGTGGCCGTGGCCGTGGCGGGGTAGGCCACCGGGCCGTCGACGGTGGCGCCGGTGGTGGCGTCGCCGGCGTACTCGGTGCCGTCCCTCTCAGGGGTGCGGCCCGTGTCGTCGCCGTGGGTGGCGTACGCGCCGGATCGCTCGGTCCGGGTGCGGGGCTCGGTGTAGTCGTCCGTGCGGCCGCCCGCGACGAGGAGGTCGCCCTCGGCCGTGTGCCTGCCGCCGGTCCGGGGCGACGTGAGGACGTCGTCGCCCGCCTGGCCGTACGGCTCGCGGAAGCGGGAGCCGTCGCCGTCCGCGTCGGCCGTTCCGCCCGTCTCCGCGTCGCCGCCGGTCTCCCTGTTCGTGCCGTCGCCGTACGCGCGGTCGCCGGCGTCGGCCGCCGTGCCGTCCGCGTAGCCGGCGGTGTACGCGTCGCTGGGGGAGTAGACCGGGCCGGGACCCTCGTGCTCGTCCCGCCCGGCGTCCGCGAGCGCCCTCTCTCTGCGAGCCTCCTCCTCGAGGGGCTCGGGGGTCTCGGGAGTCGGCTGCTCGGCGACGTTGTCGCGCTCGTCGTACCTGTTGGTCCGCATCGTCATCGCCCCGCCTTCCGTACGTCCGCGTGGTGGCCGTTCGCCGACACGCCGTCGTACCCGTCGGTGGTGTACGCGGCACTGTTGACGTGGTCGTTGAGAGGAACGTCGGCGCCGTCGCCGAGAAGCTCCTGGAACAGCGCGCGGTAGTGGACCATCGCCTGACGGAGCTCCTCCGTGGTGGCGTCCTGCCGGGCGGCGCGGCTGCTGATGTCGTGGGCCTTGCGGTAGTGGTCGAGTGTGGCGGCGTGGGCCACCGACAGGTCGCTCAGCCGCTGCTCGAACTCGTCCGTGGGATAGCCGCGCTCCGCCATCACCGCGGTGACCAGCGCGTCGGCCTCGGTCACGGCGAAGCCGGGAGCGTCCACGAACCGCTCCTGCACCTCGGTCCACTTCCTCGCGTACCGCTCCCGGGTCTGCGGGTCGAGCGGGCGGATGTCCAGCTTGGCGTGGCGCTCCTCGCGGGCGAGCAGTTCCTGCTCGGCCTCCTTACGGCTGTCGCTCTCGCGCACCGCCCGTTCGTACTCGGGCCCGAACCGGTCCTGCAGGTGGCGCCGGCGGTTGCGTGCCGACACAAGGTAGCCGACTGCCAGGATCACCAGCACGGCGACGATCACGACGGCCACCCATGCTACGGCGGTCATATCTGCCTCCAGGGGTGAATGCGTTGTTCATCCGCACTGCCCGGGAATGCAGCCTTCACGCCTTGCGTAATCGTGGATTCTGCGGGTAAAGGGCCGTTGACCAGCAGAGGAGGTAGCCATGGGCTTCGGGGCCAGTCTCGCCTTCATCGCGGTCGGCGCGGTTCTCGCGTTCGCCGTCAAATGGGACGTTCCTGGAATCGACCTTCAAATGATCGGCTGGATTCTCATGGCCGTGGGAGTCGTCGGCATGGTGCTGACCGGTCGCTACACCCGCCGTCCGCGGACGGAGGAGACGGTGGAGACCATCGAGCCGGACACGATGTACACCGTGGACCCGGCGGCCGAGCCGCACGTCCACGTCCAGGAGACCGAGTCGCACACCGCCGTCCACCCGGGCGAGCGCCACGTGCACGTACGCGAGGAGACCACGCCCCTGCCGCGCGACGGTGTGTGAGCAACCGTACGGTCAGGGCGTGGTGCCCGCCGCGTCCGCGGCCTCGCGGGCCTCGGCGAGGATCCGGGCGACGTGTGAGTCGTCCCCGGCGGGCACCTCGTGGAAGCCCCGCTCCGGGTCGTAGGCGATGTCGAGCCCGTTGTCGACCAGCCGGCTCGCCCACCGCAGGGCGGTGTTGAGCTTGTCCTTGGGGATCGGGCGGCCCTGGGTCGCGGCGGAGAGGTTCCGCAGGTTGGTGGCGGGGCCGCTCTGGCTGTGCTCGCGCCGGAGCTTCCACGGCAGGGCACGGCTGTGGTCCGTCATCGGCTTGGACAGGCCGGCGGATCGCTTCGCCTGCAGGATGCCCGACTCCGTGACACCGAAGTGCTCGGCGAGACGGGCGTTGGTCCACCCCTCGGCGGCCAGCCGGACGAGTTCTTCCTGGTCGATGCGCGCCTTCCTCCCCATGATCGCCAGCCTAGGCCCACTGGCGCGGTTCGTGTACGCACGAGGACGGAAACTGCGCTAAGGTTTGGGTGTGCCCGGGGAGACCAGGGCAACGGGACGTAGCGCAGTTTGGCAGCGCACTTGACTGGGGGTCAAGGGGTCGTGGGTTCAAATCCCGCCGTCCCGACACTGTTGTAGCAGGTCAGAGCCACAGTTCCCAAGATCGGGGATTGTGGCTTTTCTGTTGTATCACCCAGATGTCATCAAGAGTCGCCCTCCCGGACCGTGCCGCCCGGTGACAGATGTATGTCCAGCGTGTCACCGCATTCGAGGGGTTGCGTAGCCGGGTGCCGGGCCGTGTTCAAATGCGATTCGAATCTACGCTGTAAAGGCCTGCGCTGAGTGAACCGCACCGGCGGTTCTTCGCCCAGCCCACGCTTTTGGTGATCGACGAGTTCGGCTACCGAAAACTCGACGAGAGCGGGCGCAGCCTGCTGTTCGAGGTGGTCAACGCCCGCTACCTGAAAGGCTCGATCATCACGACCAGCCATGTCGGGATCGCCGAATGGGCGGAACGGCTTGGCGATCCGATGCTGGCGGCCGCGCTGGTCGACCGGCTGCTGCACTGCGGGGTCATCGTCGCGATCGACGGCCCGTCGTATCGGATGCGCGCCCACCAAGCCCGCGCTGACGCGCTGCGCCAGGCCGTCACCGCCCCAGTGGGAGGCCCCCGGTGACCGGCACCTGCCCCCAATGCGGACGCGTTTTCACCTTGACCAGCCGGTTTTCCAACCGTCGGTTCTGCGACCCCCGCTGCAAGGCCGCGTCGCAGACCGGGTAGCCCCCGTATGCGCGACATCGCCACCCGCAGCACAGGCCCCAGCCCCCGTGCAGAGCTGCCCGCACTGCCGCAAGCCGGTGGCGGTCATCAACCTGCTAGTGACACCCGCCGCCGCGTACGTCAACACGCCGTCACCGTCGGTGATATAGCGGGATCAATTACGTACTATGAAGTCCAACGACCTGGGGAATTTCGGAGAGCAGGTCTGGGAAATCTCACAGAGCGTCAACACCGTTCATACGGGGCCCGACTTCGGCGAGCTCGGTCGCGGTCTCCGTCTGCGCTCGGTTGACCGGGGTTCGGGATGGGTGTTTTCTGGAGGGAGTGGCCCCTGGGGGATGCGGACGGTACGGGGGTGGTCCGCATGTGCAGTGCGTGGGTGTGCGACAACTGCGGAACCCAGGTGGCGGCTGGCGCGCAGGCATGCAGCCGCTGCGGTCAGCCCTTCACCACCCGGACTCAGGGGGATGAACCGGCGGCGTCCTCTCCTCCTGCTTGGGCGCCTCCTGCAGCGGTTGCCGACCCGCCACGTCTGGGCGGCGGCGGCTGGATGCCGGATCCGGCGCCTCCGGCTGAAGAGAAGCGCGGACCGGTCAGAGCGCCTGCCGCTGCTGCTCCCGCCCGGCCCCCGGCCAGTGCGCCTCCCATGGTGGGCGGTGCGGTCATCGAGGGGATGGCCCGCGGTGTGCAGACACGCACTGAGCAGCGGGGGGAGTCGGACTACGCCACGGTGTGGACCTTCCGGGTGGAGCGGTATGACCAGGCCGGCAATCGAGCGATGCTCATACCGGTCGAGATGCGGGGGCGAAGGTTTGAGGGTGCTCTCAGCGAGGGGGACTGGATCCAGGCCGAGGCCGGATGCGGGGCGGCACCTTGTGCGTGAAAGAGGTACGCAACCTCACCACCGGAGCGGTCGTCCGGGCTCGTGGGATCACCAAGGCCGCCGTCATCGTCATGGTCATCGCGGCGATCCTGTGGATCGCATGGATGGCCTACGTGATATCCGCATAACCCTCTTAGCGACCATGGCCATCGACGACCTCACGGCCGGCAACCTGGACTACCTCGAGCGTTCCGGGTTCGAGCCGCCGCGTCCGGCGCCCGGCGCACGACTGACGCAGGCACCCGTCGAACTGCGGACCCTCATATGCGTCACCGGCATCGGACGGCTGGAGAAACGGCCACGGTCACCCGCCTATCCAGACCACCGGACCGGTCTGCCGGATGGTGAAGCGGGCAGCCTTCCCCGCGATGACGGCACGGTCCCGATCACGCGTGACGTGCTCGCCGCCCTGTACACCTATAAGGTGCCGCTGGCCTTCCTGGCCGGTGCCGAGCCAGGCCGGGCTTGCTTCCGTATCGGCACCTGGCTCCCGGCCGGTAGCCCCGCTTCGACCGCCGACTGCAACGGGCAACTCCTGCAGAGCGCCCTGCACACCCTGTATCCGGCCGTTGACCTGCGCGAGGACGACCCTGCGACCGGGCCATGGCCGCTCGGCGGCCTGGTGATGGGCATCCCCACCCTCAAACCCCCAGACACCGCCGACGGAGCCGCACAGTTCGACCGCCTCCTCAGGGCACTGCACCACCTACGGTGGACCGCCCTCATCCTGGCCCAGCCGGCCGACGAGGCACTGGTACACGACCTGAAACTGCGACTGATCAACGAAATGCGCGCGGCCCAGACCGCGACCAAGCTCGGCGGAGCCCCCAGCCCCCTGGCCGACCACTACCTGCAGCTACTCGGCGCGCAACTCAAGGCTTTCACCGATGCCCAAAGCACCGGCGCCTGGCGCACCGCCGTCTACCTCCTGGGCGACGCCCAAAGCTACCCGGAGCTGGCCAGCTTGTGGCGCGGCGTGTTCTCCGGCGACCGCTCCCTCCCCGAACCCATTCGCGTGTGGGACCGCGACGACGTCCCAACCCTCGCCTCCGACTGGGCCATGATCGACCCCACCGGCGACACGGACGCCCCTGGGCACTATCGCCAGCCCTTCCAGCACCAGACCCTCCTTACCTCCACCCAGTTGGCCGCCTACGTCCACTTCCCCAACCTGGAGACGAACGGCTTCGGCATCACGCAGGTCCCCGACCTGGACACCGTCCCCCCACCCACCGACAGCAGCGCTCTCGGCCTGGGAACCGTCGTCGAACGACAACGCGCCACCACCACTGCCTACGGCATCGGCCCCCGGAAACTCACCCGCCACACCTTCGTTACGGGAACCACCGGGTCCGGCAAGACCAACACCGTCTTCCACCTCCTCCAGCAGATCCACGACCTGGGTCTCCCCTTCCTCGTCCTGGAACCCGCCAAAACCGAGTACCGCGCCCTGCTGCACCACTCCCGACTCGAAACCCGCCTGCAGATCTACACCCCTGGCAATGAAACCGTCTGCCCGCTGCGCCTGAACCCGTTCGAAGTCCTGGCCGGCACGCCTGTCGCGGTCCATCTCGACCTGCTCCGCTCGGTGTTCCATGCCAGCTTCGGCATGTGGACCCCCCTGCCCCAGATCCTGGAAGCCGCCCTGCACGCCGTCTACAGCGACCGCGGCTGGGACATCACCACCGACACCAACCGCCGCCTGGACTCCGACGCCGACCGCTCCCAGGCCTTCCCCACCCTCACCGACCTCGTAGCCAAGGTGGAGACCCTCATCCCCCAGCTCGGCTACGAAGACAAGGTCACCGGAGACCTCCGCGCAGCCCTGACCACCCGCCTCGACGGCCTGCGCACCGGCGGCAAAGGCCGCATGCTCGACACCCGCCGTTCCACCCCGATCGAGGTCCTCCTTACCCAGCCCACCGTCCTGGAACTCGAAGGCATGGGCGACGACGACGACAAAGCGTTCATGATGGGTTTGTTCGTCATCCGCCTGGCCGAACACCGCCGCACTCAAGGCGACACCGAAGACCTCCGACACCTCCTGGTCGTCGAAGAAGCTCACCGTCTGCTGGCCAACACCACCAGCCCCCGCGGCGTCGACGAAGGGGAAGCGGATGTGCGAGGGAAGGCCGTGGAGACCTTCACCAACCTGCTCTCCGAGGTCCGCGCCTATGGCCAAGGCGTCGTCATCGTCGACCAGGTCCCCACCAAACTCGCATCCGACGTGGTCAAGAACACCAACCTCAAGATCGCTCATCGCATCGTCGCCGGCGACGACCGCGAGACCCTGGCCGCCTCCATGGGCATGACGTCCCTCCAGTCCACCGCCCTGACCACGCTGCCTATCGGCCGCGCGGCGGTCTTCACCGACGGCGAAGACTCCCCGCTGCTTATCCAGGTCCCCCAAACCAAGGGCGGAACGGGCACCTGGCCCACCCACGCCGAGGTACGCGACTACATGGCCCACCACGGCCTCGACACTCGCGCCGACCGCCTCCTGCCGTCCGCTGACTGCGACCAGCGCTGCCAGACCGCTCCGGACGCATGCCGTACGGCCCGCGCCCAGCTCGACGACGATCCGCGGGTGATGCGTACCCTGGCGCGCATTGTCTTCTCCGCCGTTCAATCCCGCGGCGCCCTGGACCGTACCTGGGCGGAACTCCCGGCAACCATCGAGCCCCGCCGTCCCCGGTGGTTGGACCAACAAGCTCTCCTCGCCTGCCTGGTCCACCACGCAGCCCACCGGCTCGCCGACAGCCGCGCGCCCGCGCCGGCTGGACCTACACCCAAACCGCCACGGTCGCCGACTTCATCGACCGCACCCTGACCGCCCACCTTGAGGGGCACGACGCGAGCGAACTGGCTATCGGCTTGCGCGTCCTTCTACTGTCCCTCCAAGGCAACACCCACGGCCCCTTCCAGAACTGCGCCCGCATCTGGGCCGACCGCTCTGGTCCATGCCTGTGTCACCAACCCGTCACGGAACTCACAGAAGCCGAGCACATCAAAGAGGCATGGGCCAGAACGCGCACGGCCGAGTCATATGCCGAAGATCGAGACCAAGCAGCACTGTGGAAATTCAGCCAAGCCGCCGCGTACCACCTCATCGAATCTCCGGCCGGAGAACAAGAGGCCAGGCTCGCGGCACATCTGACCGACGTCACACATTGCGTCGCCCTGTGCTTTGCGCAACAGATGCTGGCCTCCGAGCAGTGGACACACCCTGCCGATCAGGACCGGACAATGTCCGACCTGCTGGCGTTGGCGCGAAACACTCCAACGACGGCTCCTCAGATAGAGGATGAACCAGATGGGACACAAGCCGGGAAATCCCGAGTCGCGAGCCCAGGAGATCGAGGAGAAAGCACGGAAGGAGGCGGATGAATTTATTAGAGCCGCACATATCAACACGCAGGAATGTGGCGGCGGAGAGGAAGGGGGTTACGTCCAAGGCAGTCGAGGGCCAGAACCACGCGAAGGCCAAGAGCAATCAGGCAATGACGACTACAGTCTGCCGGACACGCAGGGCACACAAGAGGACACTGCCCAAAGTGACAGCCCGCAGTCGACCTCCAGCTCGCGGCCGACCTCCGGAGACGCCCCCGGCACGCAACCGCGAGCCAGATGGCAGGCGTGATGTGGATCCTGGGTTCACCGCGCCGGTCCTGGGGGATGGGGGTGATCTGGATCCGGGGTTCACCAAGCCGGCCCCCGGCGATGGGCGCGACATGGACCCGGGCGCCACTGAGTCCACCCCTGGTGGTGGGCGTGACGTGGACCAGGGTGCCACTGAGCGTGTCCCCGGCGATGGGCGTGACGCGGGCCCAGGCGTCACGGAGTCCACCCCTGGCTATGAATGGAGTTTGCCGGGCGGCGACACCAGTGTGGCTCCTGGGGCGGGGCCGGACCGCCAGGGCGCTTTGACATCCTCCTCCGAGGCGAAAGAGGCCATGCCCACCGCATCGGACCAAAGTGTGCTGAACCTCGCCTTCTCCCTGGACGTACCCACCTCCTCATACGGCTCGAACATGGCCGACGCCTCCAAGGAAAACCCGCCCGCGAAAGACTCCGTGATTATCCGCGCCTCGGAGGTAGGAGACCAAGGAAAACTGATCACCGTTGAGAACGGAGAGCAGGTTTCGATACGAAGCGCAGACATGGGTGACGGGACCAGAACCATAACAATCTCGATCTTTTCTCATCCAGAACAAGAGATCCAGATTCGCGTATCCACGGATCTCAAAGACTCTGCGCACATCAGCATCACGGTTACTCCTGACGCCAACGGCGGCGGGACCGTCCAGATAAGTCACCCGCAAGATATCGGTGTCGGCATTACGCCGAGTGGTGGGTGGAATTCTGTCGAAAATGTCACGCCGCCCCTTGCGGGCGCCGGCAGCGGGCCGCCGGTTCCGGGTTCACCGGGGCAAGGACACCAGCAAAAGCCGCCTCAACAGACCTCTGGCAAGCAAGAGCCGCCTCAACACGCCCCTGGCAACGCAGCGCCCGCCTCTCCTTCCCCTGTCGGCGCGCCCAAGCCCTCGGCCGAGAATCAGCCCGGCGCCGAGGCGAAGGACAACCGGACGGATGTCCAAATCAAGAGCCCCGGACAACACCCGGCGAACGCGGACCGTACGCAAAAGCCTCCAGGACAGCAGGAACCAGCCAAGCCGCCAGAGCAGCGGGCTCCCGAGCAGCCGCCGCTCGTGCGGGTGCGGGTCGACCAGGAGGGGATGTCTGAGGATTACCGCCGCGCCCTCAATCGGGAGCTGATGAAGGCGGGCCTGAACCCCATGCAACGCGGCGACTGGAAACCGACCGAGTTCGACCGGCAGGCGGATCACAACAAGGCTTTTAAGCCGATTTATGACAAAAACACTGGCGACCTGATCGGCTACCGCTACCAGTCGCAAGGCTTTTGGCGCATCCACGACCGCGACGGAAACGTCGTCGGCTCGGGCGAGAAGCCGCTGGAGGAGCCGCCCGTCGACCCGATCGACTTCGTCACCTTCGACGGCGGGTTCGTCGAGAAAGTTGGGGAAAAACTCACCCGGTTCGCCGCCAAGGCAGCGGCCAAGGATATGGGCAAGGTCGTCGCAAAAGAGGCCGCCACGGTCGCCGAGGAAAAACTTGGGGCCGCGGCTGCGGAGCGCGCAGCCGAGGGCGCCAGGAAAGAGATGGCGGCCGGACTGCGCGAGGGCATCACCCCGCCACCGCCCGGCGGCAGGCAATCGGGGCCGACGAAGGCGGCGGTCGAGGGGGCAGGGAAAGCACTCGAAAAAGCGGAGCGGCAGGTGGTGAAGGCCTCCACACTCCCGGAATATTCGTCGAAGCGGTCGTTCATGAGTGCGATGCGCAAGCGCTTGCTGGAGCTTCGAAAGTCTGGCAGGCCCAGCCGTCTCGACTTCCTGCTCGACAGCGAGGGCAATTGGCAGAAGGGCTCGCTCACCGCCAAGTCCGGACGCACCTACCGGGGCCGGTACGCGATGGTCGATGAGGCGGAGCCGCAAATCGTCCAGGCCGGTCACCTGCAGTCGGAGACCTATGCGAAGGCGGTGGGCAAGCGCGAGTACTTGATGTTGGAAGACGCCGACCTCAACGTGGAGATCTCCGGCAGGATGATCGAGGGGAAGGGCGCGTATGCCAGCAAGCCCGCGGTCTTGATCGACGACATCCCGGTGGATGTGCCGACGGCGGAGCTCTATGAATCCCATGGGCTGCTGCCTGCCGGCACCGTGCATTCCGCCGTGCTCGTCGAGCCGCCGGAGTTCTGAGAGCACGTTCACTGCCCCGCGAGTCGGCGGCACAATGAGCCATTTTCATCTTGACCAGCGGTGGTCTTCGACGGCTTGCAGGACGAGGATGGCCTGCACGATCGGGGTGGCGCGGTGAGGGCAGCAGCGGGGCTTTGAGCGCGTACCTGCTCGGCGGTGGGCTGGTCGAAGATGGTGCGGACCAGGGTCGCCACCCACGGCTGAGCCGATTTGGGCACGGTCGTGAGCAAATTCCGCAGGTAGTAGGTCCGGCACCATTGCCAGGACGCGCCCGGCAGGGTGGACCCGATCGCCTCGACCAGCCCGAGATGGGCATCAGAGATGACCAGCTGCACCCCCGACAGGCCGCGGGCGACCAGGCCACGCAGGAACGCCAGCCAGCCGGCGCCGTCCTCGCGTGAGGTGACCTCCAGCCCGAGGATCTCCCGCTGTCCGTTGGCGTTCACGCCGGTGGCGACCAGGGCGTGCACGTTGACCGTGCGCCCGCCCTCGCGGACCTTCTGGGTGAGGGCGTCCAGCCAGACGAAGGTGTACGGGCCGCCGTCCAAGGGCCGGGTGCGGAAGGCCTCCACCTGCTCATCCAGCACCTTGGCCATCTGCGAGACCTGGCTTTTGGAGATGCCGGTGATGCCGAGCTGCTCGACCAGCTTGTCCACCCGCCGCGTCGACACGCCCAGCAGATAGCAGGTGGCCACCACGCTGATGAGAGCCTGCTCGGCCCGGCGACGCCGTTCCAGCAGCCAGTCGGGGAAGTACGACCCCCGCCGCAGCTTGGGTATGTCCAGATCGACCGTGCCGGCCCGGGTGTCCCAGGCGCGGGTGCGGTAACCGTTGCGCAGGTTGGTCCGCTCGCTGCTGCGCTCGCCGTAGGAGGCGCCGCACAAGCTGTCGGCCTCGGCCGACATCAACGCCTCGGCCATGGTCTTCACCATGGATCGCAACAGATCCGGGTCACCGGCCTCGATCTGCTTCGCCAGCCAGGCGCCAGGGTCCACACTGTCGTTCACGCCATCGCTTTGGTTCTCCTTCGATCTTGACTTGCGATCACGAAGGATCACGCGACGGCCGTCCTCATTTCACGACCCATCACCGCTCCCTTCGGAGGATGGGTCACGTGCGGCACCTACCGATGTTTCGTCGATGATCAGGAGAAGGTCGCGCATAAATCCGCGATAGTGGTGCGCTCCAGCGTCAGCGCGGCGGGAGCGGCGATCCACCGCCCCCGCCGCGTTAACGGGTCAGCGGCGGTTGAGGTTCTGCATCCACTCCCGCAGCTCGCGCGCCTGCCGCGCGAGCTCGGAACGCGCCGCAGCGTCGCCGGAGGCCTTGTCGTTCGCCAGGTCGACGATCGAGTTCAGCGCCGGGATGGCGGTGGTGTAGTTGGTTGCCAGGTAGCTGTCCCGCGCGATGTCCAGGGCGGCACCGGCGGCGTCCGCGGCGTCCGCGGTCAGCAGCCCGGCCGCTCGGTCGGCCTCGATCAGCAGGCTGGTCTCGCGGTAGGACGAGCAGTTGGCGCCCTTGCGGTCGGCGGTCGTCTCGATCCCGCCGAGGATGATCTGCATGAACGAGTCGTCGTAGTACTGCGTCCGGAAGTGGCCGAGGATGTTCGAGAACGCCTTGCCACCGTCCCAGTTCTGGCACCACGCGATCGGGTGGTCGCCGTTCATCAGCCGCAGCGGGTTGGTGGCCGCGTTGCCGCTGTTGAGGCTGCGCTGGTAGCTGTCCTCGTTGAGGCTCAGCAGCGTGTGCACGTCGGCCCGCATGTTGCGGTCGAAGTTGTAGAGCTCGTCGACCGTCATCCACCGGTCAGGGAGATGCGCGGTCGCCGGGTGCGTGTTGTCCTCGGTCACCACCTCGGTGTGGATGCAGCTGCCGCACTGGCCGAACCCGTTCTGGCCGTTCGGATGGTTGGTGAAGAACCCACCGACGAGGTCGCCGTACCACGGCCAGGTGCCGATCTCGAACGAGTCGGCGGCGCCGTGGATGCCGACATAGCCGCCGCCCTGGTGCATGTAGGCCTCGAAGTTCGGCTGCTCGGTGATCGGATTGAGCGGGCCCGGGTGCCCGACGTTGGACTCGAAGACGATCGTGTCGTACTGCTTGAGCGTGTCGAGGCTCAGGAACGGGCTCGTGGGCAGCGTGACGGTCGGGAGTTGCGGGTCGTAGACGTCGACGTTGAAGTTGTGCGCGATGCCGAGCTTCTGGATCGCGGCCACGGTGTGCGGGATGTGGTCGTGCCGGAAGCCCGTCGTCTTGGAGAAGACCAGGACGTTGTAGTCGGCGTCCGGGTTGTGCGGGAGCGGGGCGAGCACCGGGTCCGGGATGAACTTCGGGCCCTCCGCGGGCTCAGACTCGAGGCCCGTCGCGGGCTCCGGCGCGAGCCGGCCGTTGAGCTGGTCGATCAGGTAACGCGCATCGCCCACGAGTGTGCTGCGGGCCGAGCCGGGCGCGATCCGGTCGCCGGCGATCGAGACGAACTCGTTCAGGACCTGGCTCGCGCGCTTGGCCGAACCGGCGTCGGCGAGCGCCTTCGCCTGGTCGAGCTTGGCTTGGAGCGCCGCGCCGACCTCCGCCGGGACGCTGCCGGCGGTCACGAACCGGGCGATCAGCGTGCCGACGTCCGCGAACGATGTCGTCACGATGAACGTCTGTGTGTACTTCGCGCTGTTGGAAGCAGCGTCAGAGAGATGCACCGCGAGCGTGTGCACGCCGAGCGACAGGTCGGAGGTCTGCACCGGCAACGGCGGGACCAGCTTGCCGTCGAGGTACATGTTCAGCACAGCCACTCCGCCCGAGCCGGGGGCGGGGTCCGTGCGCGTCGGGATAAGTGTGGCGACGTGACCGACGTGACCGTCGGTGATCGCCGGGTACGATGCAGCCGGCGCGCGCGTGTCGATCCGGACCGAGATCGAGCGGAACGCCGCGACGTTTCCGGCCGTGTCG
Source organism: Microbispora sp. GKU 823 (assembly GCF_002027145.1). Taxonomy (NCBI): domain Bacteria; kingdom Bacillati; phylum Actinomycetota; class Actinomycetes; order Streptosporangiales; family Streptosporangiaceae; genus Microbispora; species Microbispora sp. GKU 823. The sequence continues at coordinate 28,082 of NZ_MWJN01000103.1, forward strand.
ACCGCGCGGTACCGGACGCTGGTGTTGCCCTCCTGCGTGATCACCGCCGACGCCGTGGCCGACGCCGGCGCCCCCTCGACGGGCACGTCGATGTAGGCGGCGCCGCCGTTGAGCGAGTACTGGAACTTGGCGATGCCGACGTCGTCGGTCGCCGACACGTTCAGCGTCACCGGGCCGGTGTACCAGTTGTTCTGGCCGGTCGGCGCAGAGGGCGACAGCGTCGCCACGTTGATCGTCGGCGGTGTCGTTTCCTGTGCCCACGACGGTGCCGCGGGGATGAGTGCGGCCGCCGTCAGGAAGGCGGCCACTGCCGATGTGCGAAATCTTCTCCGCATGAGTGTCTTCTCTCTTGCCGCTATACGGGCGGGCTCGCTAGGTGCCGATGCCCGTGCCGACGAACTCGGCCCAGTTGAGGTTGAATAGGTTGCCGCCCGTGGCGCCACCCGTGACCGAGCGGAACACCAGGAACAGCTCATGCGTCCCGGACATCGAGACCGGGAACGTCTGGCTCGTCCAGGTTCCCGTCCCGCCGGTGGACACGAGGTTGGCCGTCGTCAGGATCGGCCCGGTGATCGAGTCCTGACGGACCTCGATTGCCGCCAGCGGCGACCCGGGCGTGCGGCCGTTCGCCGCGTCCGCCACGCGGAACGTGATCGAATCGATGTTGGTCAGGTTGAATGGGCCGTTGAGCTGGAGCCAGTCGCCCGAGCCCAGGCTGCCGCGGTGCACGCCGGCGCCGCCGTCGGTGTTGGTCGCCGTGTTGGTGCCGGACTGGTTGACGACGAACTCCACCTCCTGGTGCTTCTGGCGGATCTGGTGCTGGCCGGTCGTGGTCAGCTGTGGGACGCCGCCCGGACCGCCGTGGTCGGTGTAGCGCGCCTGGACCACGCCGAGGACGGTGCCGCCGTGTGAGACGTCGTCGGCCTCCGTGTGGAGCACGCCCGAGCAGCCGTTGACGGACTCCTCTGCGTGGCCGTGCGCGTCGTGGCCGAGCACGAACGTCACCTGCACCTCGGAGCAATTCACCGTCCCGTCCTCGGGGTCGGTGACCGTGACCGAGAACGGGATGTCGTCGCCGAACGCGAACGTCCCGCCCTCCACCGGCGTATTGACGACCACCGTCGGGCTCGTGTTGCCCACGGTGATCACGGTGCTGGTCGAGGTTTGCTTGCCGGACGAGTCGAGCACGGTCAGCACGGCCGTGTAGCGGCCGGACTGCGTGTAGGTGTGTGTCGGGTTTGGGTCGGTCTCGATCGCCGAGCCGTCGCCGAAGTTCCACTCGTAGCGGATCGAGTCGCCGGGATCCTCATCCAGTGAGCCGGCGCTGGAGAAGTTCACGGTCAGCGGCGTTGAGCCGTCGGTGCGGTCCGTGGTGAGCACGGCCTTCGGCGCGCGCTTGCCCTTGACGTACTCCCACTTGTACATGCCCGCGTCGGGGCTGATGACGTTGAACCCGTTGCCGTAGGTCAGCAGGTAGAACGCGCCGTCTGAACCGAACTGCAAGTCCATCGGGTTGTCGCACTCGAACCGGAACCTGCCTGCCCCGGCGTTCGCACGGCTGCCGCAATCCAGGAAGTTGTTGATCTTCTGGACGTGGTTGTTCTGCTTGTCGAGCTTGACCTCGCGCAGCGTGTCCTGCGTCCACTCGCTGATGATCACCGAGTCGTCGTAGTACGGCGGGAACTTGTGAGGGTTCGGGTTCTCCGGGTCGTAGTGGTACTTCGTGACCCCGTGCGGACCGACGCCGCCGGTGTAGAGCTCGGGGAACAGCCGCGGGCATTCGGTCGTCGAGCCGGGCGCGATCGGGCCCGGGGTCGGCGCGTAGTAGGCCTCGCACGGGGTGCCGAGCGGCGCGTTCGTGTTGTTGTCGCGGTAGGAGTACCAGATGTCCGGGTCGGTGACCGGCGGGACGTCCCTCAGGCCCGGCTCGACCGTCGGACCGCCCTCAATGTTCCACAGCGAGTCGTTGCGCTGCGTCGGCCCGTCGCAGTCGAACTTCTGAGGCGGGTTGTTCAGCGGCGTGCCCGCGGTGGTGGTGCCGGGCGCGAACTCGTGGAAGTTCCACTGGTAGTGCGCGAGGTCGCGCTTGTAGCACGTCGGCCAGCCGTAGTTGGACGGCTTGCGCACGATCTCGTAGCGGCCGGTGCCCGCCGGGCCGTGCGAGCGCTGCGGTGTCTGGGCGTCGGGCGAGTAGTCGCCGATGTAGGCCACGTCGTTCTCGTCGACCTGGATCCGGAACGGGTTGCGGAAACCCATCGCGTAGACCTCCGGCCGCGTCTTGTCCTGCGGCGCGCCCGCGACCAGCGGGAACAAGTTGCCCGACGGGATCGAGTAGGCGCCCGTGCCGGAGCCGAAGTCGGCCTTGTTGGCGTCGGCGGCGGAGATGTTGCCGTCCTTGACCTTGATCCGCAGGATCTTGCCGCGCAGGTCGTTGGTGTTCAGCGCGCTGCGGCGCGAGTCACCGGTGAGCCGCTGATACCAGCCGCCCGCCTGCGCCGTGTTGGTGGCGATCGCCGGCGTGGTGGTGCCGGTCAGGCCGGCGCCGTCGGCGGTGATCTGCGGCTGATCGGACTGCTGCTTGCCGCGGCGGAAGAACACGTTGACGTTCGACGTGTTGACCGGGCCGCCGCTGGTCTGGATCTCATCCGCCTCGATGTTCGAGAGCGCCTCGAGCGCCGCGTCGATCGCATTGCGGTCGGCGTTCCACGCGATCGGCTCCGTCGTCTGGCCCTCGAAGGTCAGCGTGAACGTGCCGCCCGTCGCGTTGGTGACGCGCACGGTCTGCTGCTCGTCGGTCTTCTGCGAGTTGTACGGCCCGTAGCCGCCGCCGTTGATGCCGCCCGCGGGCGTGTCATCGCCGGTGACCATCCAGAGGTTGCCGTGCTTGTCGAAGTCGATGTCGCCCCCGACGTGGCAGCACTCCTGGCGGTTGACCGGCACGCGCATGATCTGCTGCTCGGAGCCCATGTCGAGGTGCGCCGGCGTGCTGTCGGTGGCGTCGACGAACTTGAAGCGGCTGAGCTGGAAATAGCCCACGTACGGATCCCACGCGGTCTTGGACGCCGCCACGTCCGGCGGGGTGGTGTTCGGCGTGATCTGGGTGACGACCGATCCGTCGCTCAGCTTGACGTCGGTGACCTCCTTCGGCGAGTAGTAGAGGTAGACCCACTTGTTGGTCGCGAAGTTGGCGTCGACCGCCGGGCCATAGAGCCCGTCCTCGCCCGCGGAGTAGATCTGCTGCGTCATCGGCAGGCTCGGATCGGCGAAGTTGGCGACGACCGTGGTGACGCCCGTGGTCGAGTCGTGCATGCGCAGCGAGCCGAGGCGGTCCGTCTGCAGAATGCGGCCGTCCGGCAGCTGGTCGAAGCCGATCGGCTCCTGCAGGTTCGGCGGCGAGCCGATCTTCGTCTGCTGGTAGTTGGCCAGCACGGTCGCGCCGCAATCGCTGTAGACCGGGTCGGCCTGGCCCGCGGCCCAGCCGATCGCGCCCTTGAGGTGCTTGGTGAGGCCGGCGTCGAAGCTCGCGGCCGTGTTGCCCAGGCTGGTGTAGAACGAGCGGCCGCCCTGGAAGTCCTTACACCACGAGACCGGGTGATCGGCGCCCATCGTGCCCCCGGCGATCCCGTCGAGGTTGGCGCCCTGCGGCTGCGGCCCGAACGGGTCCTCGACGACGGTGTCGAGGACGTGTGACACACCGCGGACGTTCTTCGTGAAGTTGTACCAGTTGTCGGTCCGCGACCAGATCTGCGGCAGATCCTTGGTCGCGTCGTGGACGCGGTCGGCGACCTTCACGTCACCCGATTGCACGTCGGTCCTGCTGGACGCACGCGTCCCCAGGATGTCAGTCAGGAACGACCAGGACTCGTCGGTCTCGACCGCCGAGCCGACGCCGACGAAGCCGCCGCCGTCGCGGAAGTAGCTCTCGAAGTTCGCGCGTTGCGCGTCCGTGAGCGGGCTCGCGTGACCCGTGTCCAAGAACACGACCGCGCGGTACTGCTCCAGCTTCTTCTTCGTGAAATGGTCGCCCACGTCAGCGGGCTCGGGCGCCACGACCGTGAAATGACCGGTTCTGGCCGCATCCCGGATCGCGGCCAGGCCGGCCGACGACACCGCGTCCTGGGTGCTGCGCACCACGAGCACCTTGAAGCCGGCGTCTGGTGGTGCGGCCTTGGCGGCAGGCGCGGACGGCTGCAGCAGCGCCGGTGCAGCGACGAAAGCGGGCTCAGCCGCCGTGGGGGCCTCGGCGCTCACCGGCGTCGCGAGGAGCGTGATGAAAGGGGCGATGAGGGCTAAGGCCATCGTGGTCGCGGTGCGACGTCTCGGGCGTCGTCCGTTTTCTGGCAGGGCTGCGTCGAGCAGCCTGGCCCACGTTCGATGACGTGGAGACATGAAAAACCCTTCCTGACCGGGGGGACGTCAGGCAAGGCGCGCGCCGCCGCGCTTGTTGCCGCTTGTTGGCGTTGGTTGCGGATACGGGGGGTTGCTGGAGAGGTGCCGCCTCCAGGTCTGTGGGGGCCGTCAGTAGGCTGTCGGCCGGGGTAGTGAATCCATGATCGTGGTCGGGTCGTCGGTGATCCGGTTGACCACCATGCTCGCGGCGCCGCGGGACGCGGCGCCGAAGCCGAGCGTCGAGGCGACGAATCGGCACTGGGCCGCG
>NZ_MWJN01000104.1:0-32253 GCF_002027145.1 Microbispora sp. GKU 823
CATCAGCTCCAGGACGTCCGGCTCGCCGAGCCCCGGGGCGGGCCGTTCGGCGGTGACCGCGCCGTCGCGCAGCACGGCCACCCGGTCGGCCACCGAGAGGACCTCGCGGATGCGGTGCGAGATGAGCAGCACGGCGGTGCCGGTCTCGGTCAGCCTGCGCACGTAGGCGTACAGCGACCGGGCGGCGTCCGGGCCGAGCGACTCGGTCGGCTCGTCGAGGATCAGCAGGTCGAGCCGGTCCACCAGGCAGGCCCGGGCGATCTCCACCATCTGGCGGCGGGCGAGCGACAGGTCCTCCACCCGGTCGCGCGGGGAGACACCGTGGCCGGGGAACATCTCGTCGAGGCGGCGGCGCACCGCGTCGCTCGCCGCCCGCCGCCACCCCAGGCGGGGCAGGCAGTGCCGCGAGGACACCCACATGTTCTCCGCCACCGTGAGGTCGGGGCACAGCGACGTCTCCTGGTAGGCCATCCGCACCGACCGGAAGTCCTCGGCGGACGCCCTGCTCCCGTGCACGAGGACCGTGCCCGTGTCGCAGGCCTCAAGCCCGGCGAGCACGCGCATGAGCGTGCTCTTGCCCGCGCCGTTGTGACCGACCAGCCCGAGCACCTCGCCCGCGCGGACCTCCAGGTCCACGCCCGTCAGGGCCCGGGTGCGCCCGTACGCCTTGGTCACGCCCCTGGCGGTGACGACGGGCGGCCGGGCGGCCGGTCCGGTGTCCGTCTCCGGCGGCGCCGTGCCGCCGGCCGGGAGATTGTCGACGTGCATGCCCGGTCTCCTCCGTCTCCTCCGTGCCGTGGTCGATGTGCAGCCGGGTCAGCTCGCGGCCGACGGGATCGGCGGCTGGACCGGCTTGCCGCCGGTCTTGACGGCCTCGACCTGCTGCCGGAACAGCTCCTGGGTCCACGGCCAGGCGGCGTATTCGTCGGGCTTGAGCACCGAGGCCCAGGCGTCGCGGTCCTTCTGCTCGATCAGGACGATCGGGAAGGTCATCTGCTTGGGCACGTCCTTGCCGCCGAGCAGGTCCAGGGCCTCCCAGAGGGCGGCGACCGACTGGCCGGGGTCGGACATGACCGCGACGGAGCCGTTGTCGATCTTGTTGTCCCGCCAGTAGCTCAGCGCGCGGCCGTTGGTCTCGAAGTCGACCGCGGGCACGGGCTTGCCCGCCGTGGCGAAGGCCTGGGCCACGCCGTAGCCGTCGCCGCAGCCGATGACGCCGTCCACCTTCGGCACGCTGGACAGCACGCCGAGCACGGCCTTCTGCGCGGTGGCGCCGTCGCACATGCCGGTGACCGTCGCCACGGTCTTCACCCCGGGATAGTCCGCGAGGATCTTCTTGGTGGTGTCGAGCATCTCGGCCTCGGGCTGGGAGCCGACCACGCCGCGGCTCACGATGACCGAGCCCTTGCCGCCGATGCCCTCCAGCAGCGGCTTGGCGGCGTACGTCGCCCAGTCGACGAAGCTGTTCTGCAGCACGTGGGCGCAGGGCGCGTCGATGGCGGAGTCGAAGACCACGACCTTGACGCCGGCCGTACAGGCCTGCTGGATCACCGGCTGCAGCGCGGTCGGCGAGGCGGGGTCGATGAGCAGCGCGTCGGGCTTCTGCAGCAGCAGGCTCTTGATCTGGGCGACCTGCTCGGTCGCCGAGTTCTCGCCCGGCGCGTTCACGACCTTGTACTTGCCGATCAGCCCGTCGGTCTTGGCCTGCTCGGCGGCGGCCTCGAACTTGGCGATCATCGTCTGGCGCCAGCCGTTGCCGATGAAGCCGTTGCTCAGCGCGATGAAGGGCTTGTCGCCGCCGCCCGCGGACCCGCCGGCGGCGTCCGCGGTGGCACTACCGGAGCCGCCGGAGCCGCAGCCCGCGGCCAGTACGGCGAGAGCGGAGATCGCCGCGGCGGAGGCGGCGCGCCAGGGCCGGCGTGTGGGGCGCATGTGCATGGTGTCTCCAGACAGAGCGGGTTCGCGAGGGGGGAGAGTCGGCGTGAAGGCTTCGCCCGATCGGCCTGTCATTACAGGCCTGTAGTGACAAGCAAACTAAGCGGGCGTTACGGGCGTGTCAAGAGCCTGTTTTCGGTCACTTGGGACTGCCGCCGACGGATAATCTTGGTTACAGCCGGGCCCACTTGTAGTTACAGGTTCGAGTGGGGCATTCTGCTGCGGTGCCGCCGAGGAGGTTCCCGTGACGATGACCTATCCGCCTCTCAACCGCGACGGGGCGGAACCGCTGTGGATGCAGCTCATGCGGGCGTTGCGCGCGGAGATCGAGAGCGGCGTGCGGGGGCCCGACCAGCCGCTGCCGTCCGAGGCCGAGCTGAGCGACCTGTTCGGGGTCTCCCGCACGGTCGTCAGGGAGGCGCTGCGCGAGCTGGTCCAGCAGCGCCTGATCTACAAGGTAAAGGGCAAGGGGGCCTTCGTCGCACCCCGCAAGACCGAGCTGAGGTTCGTCGGCTCGATGTCCGGGTCCGCCGACGACCTGCGGGAATCCGGGCGCCGGGTGACCACGCAGACCGTCCGGCAGGCGCTCGGCGAGGCCGACGAGCGGGAGGCCGCGCTCCTGCGGATACCGCTGGGGGAGCAGGTCGTCCGGCTGCGCAGGCTCCGCCGGGTCGACGGCCAGCCGTGGCTGCTCGTCGACACCGCCCTGCCCGCCCGGCTCGTCCCCGGGCTCGAACGCGCCATCCTGGAGAACCAGTCGCTGTACGACGTGCTGCGCCGCCGGTACGGCATCGAGCCTGCGGCGGCCGACCGCTGGATCGAGGCGGTCTTCCCCAACCGGGAGGACGCGGCCCTGCTGGAGGTGTCCACCTCGACGCCGCTGCTCGGCATCGAGTCGGTCGCGTGGCTGGAGGACAACACCAGGTTCGAGGCCTACTACGCCCTCCACCGCAGCGACCAGACGCGCTTCTACGTCGGCATCCGCTGAACCGCGCGAGGGCACCGGCGGGGTCCGTCGATCGCGGTCATCGACCGGGGAACCGCTTGTGAACCCGTGGCCGGCAACAGGTTGAGACCAGTTTCCGGTCACCCACTGATATCGCCTGATCTGGCGGCGATGCTGGTGCCGTGGCGCACCGGTTCAAGAACCTCGCGAGGTCGAAGGCGCTCAGAAGGCTGAAGAGCCCGTGGGTGCTGGGCGTGGGGGCCAGCATCGGCGCGGGGGTGCCGCCCCTGGTGGTTCCGGCGGGGTGGCCGCTGGTGTGGCGGGCCCTGATCGCGGCCGTGGTAGCCGCTCTGGCGGGGGCCAGCGGATCCTACTTCGGCGTGGTGCTGACCCGGGCCGAGAACGCGGTGGCGGCGATCGACGCACTGCACGCGTTTCTCGACCCGTTGAGCCCGCCGTGGCCCCACTCCCCGCAGGACCCGGCCGGTGGGGAGCGCGGCGTGTTCGAGTTGCTGCTGCCGGAGTCCTGCCCGACCCCGTTCTGGGGGCGCCGCGGCGAGCGGGACTGGTGGTGGGCCTGGTGCCACGAACCGGCGATATCGGACCTGTTGGTGGTGGACGGGCCGGGCGGCTGCGGCAAGACCCGGCTGGCGTCGCGGGCCGCCGAGGAGGCCGCCGCGGCCGGGTGGGTGACCGGCTGGCTGCGCGAGGGCAGGGCCGCCGACCTGGTCGACGCGGCCGCGGCTGTGACCGGTCTCCGGGTGCTGGTCCTGGTCGACAACGCCGACATCCGATCAGACCTGCCGAGCCTGTTGGGCGCGCTGGCGCGGTATCAGGGGCGGACCCGATTGCGTGTGGTGCTGATCGCCCGGCACGGCGCCGAACTCGGTCAGGCGCTGCAGAGCCGGATCCCCGAGCGCCACGCTCTGCTGGTGAAGAACGCGCCGGTGATGTCGCTGCGGCCGCTGGGCGAGACCTCCGACCTGATCCGCTGGTACGGCGAGGCCGTACGCGCGTTCGCGTCCGCGCTGGCAACGCCGGCGCCTCCGGTCTCGGACACGATCGCGCCGGTCCGGGAGGGCCAGACCATGGTGGAGGTGCTCGCCCAGGCCATGGTGACGGTGCTCAGCGGAGCGTCGCCGACCGGCTCACCCGCGCCTCTCGGCGAGGTCGCCGAGGTGCTGTTCGAGCACGAGGCGCGCTGGTGGCGCGGCACCGCCGCACTGGACCGGTGGGGGATCGGCCCGGTCTCCGACCTGGTGCTGGCCCGGGTCATGGCCGGCCTGGCGCTGTTCGCCCCCGCCGACGAGCCGGCCGCGATCGGGGTGCTGCGGCGCATCCCCGAGCTGGCCGACGCGTCCGTCGAACGGGTCGCCAACCTGGTGCGGTGGGCCCACGCCCTGTACCCGGGAGGAGGGGTGCGGATCGGCCCGAATCTGCTCACCGATTGGTTCGTCACCGTCACCCTGACCCGCACCGAGGGTGACCGCGACTTCGCCCGCCACCTGCTGAACGACCCGGCTGAGGATCAAGCGTGCCGGATCCTGACCGTGCTGGCCCGTGCCGGAGAACATCACCCGCCCGCCCGCCTGCTGTTCGAGCGACTGCTGGGCGGCGACCCGGTACGGCTGGCCCGCCACGCCGTCTACGCCGCCCTCACCACCGCGACGAACCGCGGCGAGCTGGACCACACCACCGCCACCGCTCTCGCCGCCGCCGACCTCGACCCCGACACCACCACCCTGCTCCTCCGGCTCACCCCCGCCTACGCCCTGCCCCGCTGCGCCCTCATACTGACCCGCCGCCAGGTGCACCACACCCGCGCCACCGGCACCCCACTCGACCTCGCCCACGCCCTGATCGATCTTGCAGGAGCGTTGGAACGGATGGGCGAGCATCACGAGCAACTGCGGGTGGCGCAGGAATCGACCGACCTGTGGCGTGGGCTCGCGGCCCGCGACCCCGCCAATCGACCTCACCTCGCCCGCGCCCTGACCGCCCTCGCGGCCGCGTTGCACCATGTGGGCGAGCTCCGCGAGGAGGTGCGGATGGCGCGGGAGTCGGTCGCGTTGTGCCGCGCTCTGGCGGACGACGACCCCGCCTACCAACCCGACCTTGGCCGAGCCCTCGGCAACCTGTCGGTCGCGTTGGATGAGGTGGGAGAGCATCACGAGCAACTGCGGGTGGCGCGGGAAGCGGTCGCCTTGTGCCGCGCTCTGGCCGGAGACGACCCCGCCTCCCGGCCTGTTCTCGGCCGATCCCTGATCAGGTTCGCGGTCGCCTTGGGGCGACGAGGTGAGCACCGTGAGCAGCTGCGGGTGGCGCGGGAAGCCGTCGTGCTGGGCCGCGTTCTGACCGAGGACGACCCCGCCTATCGGCCCGACCTCGGCCGATCCCTGATCGACCTCGCGGTCGCGCTGGGCCGGGCGGGCGAGTATCGCGAGGAGATGGAGGTGGCGCGGGAGGCGGTCGCGCTGTACCGGGAGGTGACCGACGACAACCCCGCTCATCGGCCAGACCTGGCCCACGCGCTGACCAACCTCGCATTCGCGCTGAACTCGGCCGGTGAGCGGCACGAGACGCCACAGGTGGCGCGGGAGGCGGTCGCGCTGTACCGGGAGCTCGCCGCCCACGACCCCGAACTGTTCCGGCAGGCCTACATCGACAACCGCGCGACCTTACGGCGACTACTCCCTCCACACAGTGACGAAGACGACATCACCTTCGGCCTGTGAACAACGCTCCCGCCCGCTCACAGGCCGCCGAGCTGCGCCGCCGCGCGGATGGCCAGCCACACCTCGGCGAAGTCGCCGGTCGCCGACAGGTCGCGCCCGGTCAGCGCGCCGAAGCGGCGCAGCCGGTACGACAGCGTGTTGGGGTGGACGTGCAGCGCCCGCGCGGCGTCGTCGATGCGGCGGTCGCGCTCCATCCACGTCCGGACCGACGCGATCAGGTCAGATCCGTGTTCGGCGTCGTATCGCAGGACGTCGCCGAGCACGTGCTCGACCAGGGCGGCCGAGCACGCCCACGTCGTCGGGCAGCCACCGGCCCGTGGTGTCCTCGCCGTAGCCGACCAGCGGCCTGCCCGCCTCGGCGGCGCGGGAGGCCGCCCACAGCGCCTCACGCTGGGCGACGCGCAGCGACGATCCGGGCGGCAGGGGACGGCTGACGCCGGCCGCGATGCCGGGCACCGCCTCCAGTTCCGCGGTGGCGACGGCCGCCGCCGTCAGCACGTACAGGTCCCGGTGGCGGCGGAGCATGAGGTGCGGGTGCTCGCCGAGGGCCTGGACGACGGCGTCGTCGGCGGCGTCGCGCACCACGAGGAGCACGACGTCGCGCTCGGGCGGCAGGCCCATCAGGTCGAGCCTGCGCCGGGCGGTCTCCGGGTCGAGCACGTCCTGCAGCAGCTCGGCCAGCGTCTCCGCGCCCTGGCGGCGCAGCGTCTCGCGCTCGCTGCGCACCATCGCCACCCGCAGGGCGGCGACGGTCGCGATGTGCTGGACCACGGCGAGCCCGGCAGGACGGGCGCCCTCCCGCTCGAAGGCGACCAGGAACCCGGCCGGCCCGCCGGGCGCGGGCACCGGGAGCGCGAACCCGCCGGGGATCGTCGGCGGGGCGTCCGCCGAGGCGGGCAGCCGTACGGACGGCGGGGGCGCCGGCACGCCCGGCAGCAGCGGGCGGCCCTGCGGCGTGCTCAGGTAGATCTCGTAGCCCGACAGCCGTTCGAGCCGCCGGAACAGCCCGGCCGTGTCCAGCCCCTCGGAGGCGAGCCAGCGCAGCGCGCCGAACACCTGGAGCTGCGCCCCCAGCCGCTGGCGGGCGTCCTCCTGCACGGCCGCCGCGACCTCCTGCGCGATCGCGATGAACGGCACGGCCAGCGGCACCTCGAGCACCGGGAACCCCCGCTCCTCGGCGGCGTCGAGGAAGGCCCGGCGCAGCGGGGGGACGTGCAGCCCCGCGCTGAGCGCGAGCGCGGCCACCCCCGCGTCGTCGAGCCGCTCCAGGTACGCGCGCTGGGCGGCCGCGCTCTTCGGCACCCCGATGCCGGTCGTCATGATCACCTCGGCCCCGAGAAGCCAGGGTGTGGGGTCCTCCAGCTCGCTCACGTGGGCCCAGGAGACCGATCTGCCGAGGCCGCGCTCGCCCGCCAGCACCTTCAGTTGCAGCGCGGGGGAGCGCAGCAGGTCCTCCACGGTGTTGTGCGCGTCCACGACGGCCAGCGTATTTGCCGTGATAGCGCTAGTTGTCCTGATTCAGGGGGTCAGGGCACACTCGAGCGATCTCTCCCTCACTTGGAGGAACGCATGAGTCCGATCGTCGTGGTCAGTAGGGCGGTGCGGCCGTGACGCGGGTCGCCGTGGCGCAGCTTCCGCTGCGGGTGGGCGAGCCGGAGGCGAACCGGGCCGCCGCCGCGCAGGCCGTCGCCGAGGCCGCCGCGGCCGGGGCCCGCCTGGTCGTGCTGCCGAACTGGTCAACAGCGGATACGTCTTCACCGGCGCCGAGGAGGCCAGGGGCCTGGCCGAGCCGGCCGAAGGCCCGACCGTCACGGAGTGGGGACGGCTGGCCAAGGACCATGACCTGGTCATCGTGGGCGGGTTCTGCGAACTGGCGGACGGCCTCGTGCGCAACAGCCAGGTCATGGTCGACTCCACCGGGACCAGGGCCGTCTACCGCAAGGCCCACCTGTGGCACGACGAGCAGGACGTGTTCGCGCCCGGCGACGCCGCCGCTCCCGTGGTGGACACCGCGCTCGGCCGGATCGGCATGATGGTCTGCTACGACCTGGAGTTCCCCGAGTGGGTGCGGGCGGTGGGCTTGGCCGGGGCCGACCTGCTGGCCGTCTCCACCAACTGGCCCGTCTCGCCCGTCCCGGCGGGGGAGCGGCCTGTGCTGGTCGCCTACGCCCAGGTGGCCGCGGCCGCCAACCGGATGTTCGTCGCCGTGGCCGACCGCTGCGCCGCCGAGCGCGGGGTGGGCTGGGTGTGCGGCACCTCGGTCATCGGTCCGGACGGTTATCCACTGGCGGGGCCCGTGCTCAGGGACGGGCCGCCGTGCTGGTGGCCGACTGCGATCTGGCCACGGCCAGGGACAAGGCCACCGGCCCGCGCAACGACGTCCACCGCGACCGGCGGACGGATCTGTACGAGATCTCGCGCACGCGCTGAACTGTTCTCGAGAGACCGGGGCCTCGACAGACGGGGCCGGCTCTCTTCGTGGCCTACGATCTGATCGGCCCGCGCGCGCCCGGAAAGGCACGGAGAAGCCCGGAGAAGCCAGGAGAAGCGATGATCGTCGATCTGTCGGTGCCCGTCGTGAGCGGCATGCCCGTCTACCCCGGAGACCCGGAGGTGGAGATCGCTCCCGCCCTGACGGTGGCGGCCGAGGGCGTGAACGTCCTCGGCCTGCACCTCGGGTCGCAGTCCGGCACGCACGTGGACGCGCCCTACCACATCGACGACGCGCTGCCCACGCTCGACGCCCTGCCGCTGGAGCGGTTCCTCGGCCCGGCGGCGGTCCTCGACGCCCGGGGCCTGCCTCCGCGCGCGCCGATCACCCCCGCGATGCTCGCCGCGGTGGCCGGGCGGCTGGGCCCGGGGACCGTTCTGCTGGTCGCGACGGGCTGGGACGAGCACTGGGGCACGCCCGGCTATCTGGCCCACCCGTATATGGAAGCGGAGACCGCCCGCCGGATCGTCGCGGCGGGCGTGCGGACCGTGGGCGTCGACACGCTCAGCGTGGACCCCACTCCGGCTCCCGCCGATCTGCCCGCGCATCGCGTGTTGTGCGGCGCGCACGCCGTCATCGCGGAGAACCTGCGCGGCCTCGGCCCGCTCCTGGAGGCCCAGGCCGCCGGCCGTCCCATCGAGGTCTCCCTGCTGCCGCTGCGCCTGTCTGGAGCCGACGGAGCCCCCGTACGCGCCGTCGCCCGCATCGGCTGCCACCGGTCCGAGGCTCAGCCGGTCACCGAGATCGTCCAGTAGGGCTGGCATCTCGAACCGAACACGCCGGTGTCGCATCCCTTGACATTCCAGCGGTAGCCGCTGTTGGTCCGCAGGCGGGTCCACGCCTTGCCGCGGTTGCCGCCGATGAAGTCCTCCTGCCCCCCGTTGGGATCCGCGGCGCTGGTCCAGCGGACGAGGAACTTGTCCCAGAAGCGGTCGGTCGACTTCCAATCGAAGTAGGCGTATCCGTTCGTGGAGTAGGCGGCCACCACGAGCTTGGAGCCGTTCTTGGGAGACCAGGCCATCTGCCCGCGCACGAACGACTGCCTGCGCCCGGCCCAGCCGACGCCGTTCATGTAGACGTCGGTCTCCTGCGTCGTCGGACAGCCCAGCTTGCCGTTCGCGCCGCCCAGCTCGGCCCACCGTGCGCCGATCAGCCCGTACGGCGTGATCGCGCAGCCGGTGGCGGCGTGCGCCGGTGCTGCGACGACGATCGTCCCCGCGAGCGCGAGGCCGGCAGTGATGGAAAAGATCATGCGTCTGCTCATCGAGCACGCTCCCAAGGAGTCAGACCCGCCCCTCTGCTCGCGCGGGTGCCGCGCTCCTGTGGTACGCCCGCCCACTTATCAACCACTTGAGCGCCGCTTGCGCCGGAGCCGATGGCCGCGACGTCTTCCTGCGGCGGTCGCGCTCCCTGGAGCCCACCGCCACCTGGCTGCGCCGCCTGCGGCGCTGCGGATTCACGCCCAGCAGGCTCGCGGTCACCGGGGACCTGGCACGGGTGCTGACGGCGCCGCCGGACGTCACCCTCCGGGTGGAGCCGGACCACGTCCGGCTCGGCTACCGGGACGTGCCCCTGCTGGCCGTGATGACGGCCGTCCCGGACGCCGGCGTCAGTGCGTGCCCCAGGAGTAGGTCTGCTTGTGCAGCTTGAGGTAGACGAACGTCTCGGTCGCGCGCACGCTGGAGATCGCCCGGATCTTCCCCAGGATCTCCAGCAGGTGGGTGTCGCCCTCGCAGACCACCTCGACCATGATGTCGACCGAGCCGGCCGTGAGCACCACGTAGTCGATCTCGGGGATCTGCGAAAGTTCGTCGGCGACCTGCTCCAGGTCGCCCTCGCACTTGATGCCGATCATGGCCTGGCGGGGGAAGCCCAGGGTGAGCGGGTCGGTGACGGCGACGATCTGCATGACGCCGAGGTCGAGCAGGCGCTGCACGCGCTGGCGCACCGCGGCCTCCGACAGCCCCACCGCCTTGCCGATGGCGGCGTACGGCTTTCGCCCGTCCATCTGAAGCTGCTCGATGATCTGCTTGGAGATCTCGTCGAGCACGACCGGCCCACCCTTCGCGGCAGCCGCGCGAGCCTTTGGCGGAGTCGTCATCCTCGGGGGGTGTCCTCTCTTGGCGGGCTTCGGCCGCCGTAGCGACCTGGTGTTACAGCACCGTTTTTGACATGTTGCGATCGTGGTCTGACATGTTGTCAGCTCCGTCGCTCACGTCAAGCGATTTCGTAGCAATTTGGTATCTTAGCGACGAAATCCCTTGTCGTAGGCTCTTTCCTCTGCCAGAGTCGCGACAACTCAGCCACCACCAGGAGGTCAACGGTGACCACCCGTCTCCAGAACTTCGTGAACGGGAAGTTCGTCGACGCCGCGAGCGGCCGTTTCTCCGACGTCGTAGACCCTACGACGGGGGAGGTATACGCCCAGGCACCGGTGTCGGGTCAGGAGGACGTCGACGCCGCGTACGCCGCCGCAACGGCCGCCTTCGAGACGTGGGGCCAGACGACGCCGGGCGAGCGCGCGGCGCTGCTGCTGAAGGTCGCCGACGCGATCGAGGCCCGCGCCGACGAGATCAACGAGGCCGAGTGCCGCAACACCGGCAAGCCCCGCGCCCGCATGGCCGAGGACGAGACCCCGGTCGCCGCCGACCACTTCCGGTTCTTCGCCGGCGCGGCCCGCACCCTTGAGGGCCCCACCGCCGGAGAGTTCCTCGCCGACCACACCTCGGTGATCCGGCACGAGCCGATCGGCGTCATCGGCCAGGTCACGCCGTGGAACTACCCGATGATGATGGCGGTGTGGAAGATCGCCCCCGCTCTCGCGGCCGGCAACACGATCGTGCTCAAGCCGTCAGACACCACCCCGGTCTCCACGCTGAAGCTGGCCGAGATCCTCGGTGACGTCCTTCCGGCGGGCGTCTTCAACGTCGTGACCGGCGACCGGGAGACCGGCTCGCTGGTCGTCGGCCACCCGGCCGCGAGCATGGTCGCGATCACCGGCTCGGTCGGCGCGGGCATGTCGGTCGCCAGGACCGCCGCCGAGGACCTCAAGCGCGTCCACCTGGAGCTGGGCGGCAAGGCCCCGGTCGTGGTCTTCGAGGACGTCAAGGACATCAAGGCCGTCGCCGAGGCGATCGCCGGGGCGGGCCTCTACAACGCCGGCCAGGACTGCACCGCCGCCTGCCGCGTGCTCGTGCAGGAGAGCATCCACGACGAGTTCGCCGCGGCGCTGGCCGAGGCCGCCGCCGCCACCAAGCTGGGCGGCCTCGACGTCGAGGACGCCTACTTCGGGCCGCTGAACAACGCCAACCAGCTCGCCCGGGTCGAGGGCTTCTTCCAGCGGCTCCCCGAGCACGCGAAGGTCCTCACCGGCGGTGCCCGCGTCGGCGACAAGGGCTTCTTCTTCGCCCCGACCGTCGTGGACGGGCTGAAGCAGGACGACGAGATGGTGCAGGACGAGATCTTCGGTCCCGTCATGACCATCCAGACGTTCACGGACGAGGCCGACGCGCTGGCCAAGGCCAACGGGGTCCGCTACGGCCTGTCCGGCTCGGTGTGGACCTCCGACCACGGCCGCGCGATGCGGATGTCCAAGCGGCTCGACTTCGGCGTGGTCTGGGTCAACACCCACATCCCGTTCGTGTCCGAGATGCCGCACGGCGGCTTCAAGCACTCGGGCTACGGCAAGGACCTGTCCGTCTTCGGCCTGCACGACTACACCCGCGTCAAGCACGTCATGCACTACATCGGCGAATAGGTACGTCCGGCTCCGGCCGGACGCCTATCGAAAAAGAGGGATAAGCCTGGAATGACAGAGATCCAGGCGGGCCCGGGGGCGGCCGTCTCGGCTGCCCCCGTATCAGGAGACGTGCCCGCCATCGAACTCGACAACGTGGTCAAGGAGTACGTCTCGCACGGCGAGGTCGTACGGGCGGTCAAGGGCGTGAGCCTCGCCATCGCGGAGGGGGAGTTCTTCTCCCTCCTCGGCCCCTCAGGCTGCGGCAAGACCACCAGCATGCGAATGATCGCCGGGTTCGAGGACCCCACACAGGGGGTCGTCAGGCTCCACGGGGAGGACGTCACGAACATCCCCCCGAACAAGCGTGACATCAACATGGTGTTCCAGTCCTACGCGCTGTTCCCGCACATGAACGTCTGGGACAATGTCGCGTTCGGGCTCAAGCGCAAGAAGGTCCCCGACGCGGAGATCAAGCGCCGCGTCGGCGAGATCCTGGAGGTCGTCGACCTGACCGGCCGCGAGAAGCGCCGGCCGAAGGAGATGTCGGGAGGCCAGCAGCAGCGCGTCGCGCTCGCCCGCGCCCTGGTCAACCGGCCCCGCGCGCTCCTGCTCGACGAGCCGCTCGGCGCGCTCGACCTCAAGCTCCGCCAGGCCATGCAGATCGAGCTCAAGCGCATCCAGCGCGAGGTCGGCATCACGTTCGTCTACGTGACGCACGACCAGAGCGAGGCGCTGACGATGAGCGACCGCATCGCGGTCATGAACGACGGCCTCGTGGAGCAGCTCGCCGAACCCCGCGAGATCTACGAGCGCCCTGCCAGCAAGTTCGTGGCCGGGTTCATCGGCACATCCAACCTGCTGAGCGGCACCGTCCAGCAGGTCGTCGGCGACACGGCCGTGCTCGCGCTCGGCGCGAGCGACCGGATCCTCGTCCCCGCCGACGGCGCGCTCTCGACCGGCGCCACGGTCGACCTCACCGTCCGGCCGGAGAAGATCAAGATCGCCAAGGAGCAGCCGGAAGGCGACCTCAGCGTGGTGCGGGGGACGGTGGCCGAGGTCGTCTACCTCGGCACCTACAACAGCTACGTCGTGGTGCTCGGCGACGGCGCCGAGATCACGGTCTTCGAGCAGAACGCGCACGACAGCACGATCACCGCCGAGCGAGGCGACACCGTCTGGCTCTCCTGGCAGCCCTGGCACTCCTACGCGCTGCGGTAAATCCCCGCGTCGGCTCCTCCCGTCGCACCCTCGCGACGCATCCCCGCGACGAATTCCCGAACCCCCGGTACAGCGAATCCGGAGCACGAACCCCTATGAACGACCCATTCAGGCAGGATCCCGCCCTCCTCCGCGGCATGACCCAGCGCCGGCTCGGCAGGCGCGACGCCTTCCGGCTCGCGGGCCTGTCGGCCGCCGGGCTCGCCCTCGCGGCCTGCGGCGTGCAGGGCAAGGGCAAGGCCCGGCCCACCTCCTCCGCCCAGGTGCAGTCCGAGGTGGAGAAGTACTGGTCGGGCAAGGCGAAGAACGGCCACGTCGACTTCGCCAACTGGCCGCTCTACATGGACCCCAAGAAGCCCGAACTCAAGGAGTTCACCAAGCGCACGGGGATCACGGTGACCTACAAGGAGGTCATCCAGGAGACCGCGGGCTGGTACGCGAAGATCCAGCCGCAGCTGGCCGCCGGGCAGTCGATCGACTACGACCTGATGGTCTTCACCAACAGCGTCCAGCTCACCCAGCTCATCAAGCTCGGCTACCTGGTGCCGCTCGACCACGACCGGCTGCCGAACTTCACCAAGAACGTCGGGGCGCGGTACACCCAGGAGGCGTTCGACCCGGGCAACGTCTACACCGTCCCGTGGGCGTCCGGCATGACCGGCATCGCGTACAACCCGAAGTACATCGACACGCCGCCGACGAGCTACTCGGCCCTGTGGGACCCGAAGTACAAGGGCAAGGTCGGCATGATGTCCGACTCGCAGGAGATCGCGAACTTCGCGATGTTCGCGCTCGGCATCGACCCGGACAAGTCCACCCCGGCCGACTGGGAGAAGGCGGCGGCGAAGCTCACCGAGCAGCGCGACTCGGGCATCGTCCGGAAATATTACGACCAGTCGTACATCGATCCGCTGGCCAAAGGCGACATCTGGATCTGCCAGGCGTGGTCCGGCGACATCTTCCAGAAGAACCTCTCCGACGGCACGGACCTGAAGTTCGTGATCCCGCAGGAGGGCGCCACGATCTGGACCGACAACTTCATGATCCCGAAGACCGCCGCCAACCCGGTCGACGCGATCACGCTGATCGACTTCTTCTACGAGCCCGCCATCGCGGGAAGCCTGGCGGAGTACATCAACTACGTCACCCCGGTCCGTCCGCCAGGGACGTCATCCTCGCCGACGCGGCCAAGGCGTCCGGAGCCGACAAGAAGACCCTGCAGATGATCGCCGACAGCCCGCTCGTGTTCCCGAGCGACGACGACTACGCCAAGCTGCGGACCTACGTGACCTTCGCCAACAGCGAGGATCACAAGAAGTTCGAGAGCATCTTCCAGCCCATCACCACGTCATGAGCAGGCTCAGGGCGGCGCTAACGCCGTACGCGCTGATCTTCCCGGGCGGTCTCTGGCTCGCGATCTTCTTCGTGATCCCGATGATCGTCATGCTGTCCCTGTCGCTGCAGTCGGGCAGCGTCGAGGACGGCTACGCCTTCACCTTCAACTGGCACTCGTACGCCGACGGCCTGGCGAACTACCACGACCAGATCATCCGGTCGCTGCTCTACGGCCTGGCCGCGACCTTGCTGCAGATCATCCTCGGCTTTCCGGTCGCGTACTGGATCGCGTTCAAGGGCGGCAACCGCAAGTCGGTCTACCTGTTCCTCATGCTGCTGCCGTTCCTGGTGTCGTTCGTGCTGCGGACGATCTCCTGGCAGTTCCTGCTGTCGGACAACGGCATCCTGCTCGGCCCGCTCAAGGACATCGGGCTGCTGCCGGACGGCTTCCGCGTCCTCGCCACGCCGTTCGCCGTGATCGCCGGCCTCGCGTACAACTTCCTGCCGTTCATGGTGCTGCCGATGTATGTGGCGCTGGAGCGGATCGACCCGCGCGTCCTGGAGGCGGCGCAGGACCTCTACGCGAGCCGGTTCCAGACGTTCCTGCGCGTGGTGCTCCCGCTGTCGCTGCCCGGCGTCTTCGCCGGCGTGCTGATGACGTTCGTGCCGGCGACGTCGGACTACGTCAACGCGTCCGTGCTCGGCGGCACGAACACCACGATGATCGGCAACGTCATCCAGAACCAGTATCTGGTCACACAGGACTACCCGACGGCCTCGGCGCTGTCGTTCACGCTGATGGCGCTGCTGCTCGTCGGCATCTTCGCCTACGCCAGGGCGCTGGGCACCGAGGACGTGCTGGAGGTGGCGGCCCGATGAGGCAGGGTCTGCTGAGGGGGCGCGGCCTCCAGATCTACACCTGGCTGGTGATCGCCTGGCTGGTCGTGCCGATCGCGGTCATGATCCTGTTCGGGTTCAACGACACGCACGGCCGTTACAACACCGCCTGGCAGGGCTTCACGCTCAAGTGGTACGGCAAGCTGTTCGAGATCGGCGACCTCACCCAGGCGCTGGTGAACTCGCTGCTCATCGCCGTGCTGACGATGATCATCGCGGGTGTGCTCGGCTCGCTCATCGGCCTGGCGCTCGGCCGCTACCGCTTCCGCGGGTCGGCGACGATGAACGTCGTCATGTTCGCGGCCATCTCCTGCGCCGAGATCGTCATGGGCGCGTCGCTGCTTTCGCTGTTCGTCACCCTCGCCGTGCCGCTGGGCTTCTGGACGATCGTGATCTCGCACGTCATGTTCTCGATCTCGTTCGTGGCCGTGACCGTGCGGGCCCGGGTGATGACGCTGGACCGCTCGCTCGAGGAGGCCGCCAGGGACCTCGGAGCCGGCACCTGGACCACGTTCCGCCTGGTCACCCTTCCGATGATCTTCCCGGGTGTGCTGGCCGGCTCGATGCTGGCGTTCGCCCTGTCCATCGACGACTTCGTGATCACCAACTTCAACGCGGGCGGGACGGTGACGTTCCCGCTGTGGATCTGGGGAGCCACCCGCGTGGGCATCCCGCCCCAGGTCAACGTCATGGGAACGCTGATCTTCGCGGCCGGCGTGCTGATCGCCGTGGTCAACGGCCTCATGGCCCGGCGCCGGAACTGATGTAGGACCCTGTAAGAACCTGTGAGATCCCCCGTGATCTCGAGGGGAAGTGAAATGTGTGAGTCCGCAGAAGGCGCTCGCTGACGCGGAGCGCAAACCGTACTGGCTGGACCGGCCGATCGCGCCCGAGCCGCTGCCCCCGCTGAGGGGAGACGTCACGGCGGACCTGGCGGTGGTCGGCGGCGGCTTCACCGGCCTGTGGACCGCCCTGATGGCCAAGGAGCGCGACCCCTCGCTCGACGTGGTCCTCCTGGAGGGCCGCGCGGTCGGGTGGGCCGCCTCCGGCCGCAACGGCGGGTTCTGCGCGGCGAGCCTGACCCACGGGCTCGGCAACGGGCAGGACCGCTGGCCCGCGGAGATCGAGACGCTGCAACGGCTCGGCCGGGAGAACCTCGACGAGATCGAGCAGACCCTCACCCGGTATGGCGTCGAGTGCTCCTTCGAGCGGACCGGCGAGCTGCGGGTGGCCACCGAGGAGTGGCAGCTCGCCGGGCTCGACGAGGAGGTGAGCGGGGCGGCCTCGCTCGGCGTGCGGCTGGAGCGGCTCGACCGCGAGCAGGTGCGCGCGGAGGTGGACTCCCCGACGTACCTCGGCGGCGTGTGGGACCGCGAAGGCGTCGCCATGGTCGATCCCGCGCGGCTGGCGTGGGGGCTGCGCGACGTCTGCGTGCGGCTCGGCGTGCGCGTCTTCGAGCACACGCCGGTGCGCTCCCTGCACGACGACGGCGTCGCGCTCGAACTGGAGACGCCGAAGGGGCGGGTCAGGGCCGGGCGGGTGGCGCTCGGCACCGGCGCCTTCCCGCCGCTGCTGCGCCGGCTCAGGCACTTCCTCGTGCCGGTGTACGACTACGCGCTGATGACCGAGCCGGTGCCTGACGACCTGCTGGCGGAGATCGGCTGGCGCAACCGCCAGGGCATCGGCGACTCGGCCAACCGGTTCCACTACTACCGGCTGACCGACGACAACCGGATCCTGTGGGGCGGCTACGACGCCGTCTATCACAACGGCGGCCTGGTCAAACCGGAGTACGACCAGCGCGACGCCACCTTCGAGAAGCTCGCCACGCACTTCTTCGAGACGTTCCCGCAGCTCCACGGCCTGCGCTTCACGCACAGGTGGGGCGGCGTCATCGACACCTGCAGCCGGTTCAGCGCCTTCTTCGGCACCGCGTACGGCTCGCGCCTCGCCTACGCCGCCGGATACACGGGCCTCGGCGTGGGCGCCACCCGGTTCGGGGCCAACGTGATGCTCGACCTGCTGCAGGGCCGGGTGACCGAGCGTACGGACCTGCGCATGGTGCGGCAGAAGCCGGTGCCCTTCCCGCCCGAGCCGGTGCGGTCGGGCGTCATCCAGCTCACCCGCTGGGCCATCGCCCGGGCCGACGAGCACGAGGGCCGCCGCAACGCCTGGCTGCGCACCCTCGACGCCTTCGGCGTCGGTTTCGACTCCTAGTGGCGCCGTAGCGGTGCCGACGGCGGGGCCGGGCACGGCCCCGTCGTCGCACATCCCGCACTGCTCATCTCCTGGCTGCTTGAAGCGCCAGGAGTCGTCTTCGTAACGTCGACATATGGATCTTCTCCTCCGCCGGCTTCACGACGCGGGCTTTGCCGCGCAGTCCGTACAGGTGGCCAACGGCGGTGTGGTGGCCATGGCGGGCATGGCCACTATGAGCGACGGTTCACAGGTTTTCGCCAAGACGCTATCCGGGTCCGGTTCGGACGTCTTCGAAGTCGAGGCCGAAGGCCTGCGGGCGCTCCGTGAACTCGGCGGCGCCGTCACCCCGGACGTGCTGGCGGTGACACCGAACCTTCTCGTGCTTCAGCCGCTCGAGCCTCGCCGGGACAATGAGGAGCGGTTCTGGGAGGACCTGGCCCGCGTACTTTCCACAATGCACACAACCACGATCAGCGACCGTTTCGGATGGCACCGGGACGGCTGGCTGGGCCGCATGCGGCAGGACAACACCTGGGACGACGACGGATACTCCTTCTTCGCCCAGCGCCGCATCCTGCGCTGGCTGCCCGAACCCTTGGTCGAGGCGGCGTTCGACCGCGAGGATCGCCGGGTGCTGGAGCACCTGTGCGCCGCCCTTCCCGAGTTGGTGCCGCCCCAACCGCCGGTGCTGACCCACGGCGATCTGTGGTGCGGGAACATCGCCAGTGATCAATCAGGCGCGCCGATCCTGCTTGATCCGGCCGTTTCCTATAGTTGGGCCGAGGCCGACCTGAGCATGCTGTGGTGCTCACCACGTCCGCCTGCGTCGGACCGCTTCTTCGCCGCATACACAGAGATCACTCCGCTGGCTGACGGTTGGCACGACCGCATGCCGCTGTTTCACCTGCGGGAGTTGCTGAGCATCATCGCCCACGGCGACGACAACTGGGGTGCCGCCCAGGCCTCGCGAAATCGCCGCGCCTTTCGCTCACAGGTAGTCACCAGCACAGAAGACATAGCCGACTGAGGATTCCGGAGGTGCGGTGGGCGCCGCACTCGCCGGGCAGGGTGCGGCATTCGCAGCGATCGAGGCGGACCTTGCCGACGCGCATACGTCGGCGCGGATTTTCGACGAGGCGGAGCGCCTTGCTCGGAGGCGTCACCGCGCTGGTGATGTGTCACTGCGAGTCGGTCGACTCTGGCCTGCTTGACACCACCATCGAGAGCTTCGACCGGCACTTCGCGGTGAACGCGCGTGCCGACTGGCTGCTGATCCGCATTCCCGTGGAGGCGTCAGGCGGTGAGCCGGCGGAGCGGGTTCGACTCCAGACCGGGCCGTACGCCGGGATCACGGGCGGGGGAGGAAGCCCAGCAGGGCCTCGGTGAGGAGATCGGGTGCCTCCTCCATCATGTGATGGCCGGTGTCGAGGGCGTGACCGGACAGGTCGGTGGCCCACGGTCGCCACACGCCCAGAACGTCGTGGTCGTACAGTTCAGCCACGTCGTCCTTGGCTCCCCACAGCACCAGCAGGGGGCTGGTGATCCGGCGGCCGGCCGCCCGGTCGGCGTCGTCGGCGGCGCGGTCCACGCCCAGCCCGGCACGGTAGTCCTCGCACATCGCGTGCCGCACCCGGGGATCGGCCACCGCCTGGGCCACGTCCGCGTGGTTCTCCCGGCCCATCAGATCCGGATCGAGCGTGTACCAGGCGTCCGGGTCGGCGGCGATCAACCGCTCGGGCAGCGGCGCGGGCTGGCCCATGAAGAACCAGTGATACCAGGCGTGGGCGAACCTGGCGTCGCAGCGGGCAAGTGCCTCACCGATCGGCACGTCGCCGAGGATGACGACGTGGTCCACGGCATGCGGATGGTCCAGGGCGAGGCGCTGGACGACATAGCCGCCGCGGTCGTGGCCCACGGCGTGGAACCGCTCGTGGCCGAGTTCCCGCATCAACGCGATCAGGTCGCCGGCCATGGCGCGCTTGCCGGCCTGGGAATGGTCGGGCTCGTCGGGAGGCGCCGTGGACCGGCCGTAGCCCCGCAGGTCGGGGCAGACGACGGTGTATCCGGCGGCGGCGAGAGCGGGCGCGACCAGGTGCCATGTGGTGTGCGTCCGCGGGTGCCCGTGGACCAGCAGCACCGCCGGTCCCTCGCCTCCGTACCGCACCCGGAGCCGCGCATTTCCGACCTCGACGTAGCTGAGTTCGAATCCGGCGAACATGATTACGCCTCTGCCCGTGGCGCCCCGGGATATCGCGGTCGGGATCCGGGCGGTGACGTCAGGCGGTGAGCCAGCGGAGCGGGTTCTCGTGGGTGATGAGACGCAGGGTGTCGTCGTCCACGCCGGCCTCCCGCAGGGCCGGGAGGACCGACGAGAACAGCCGGCCGTACCCCTGCCCGCCATAGCCGGCCAGGTGCTCCCGCAGGCGTACGCCGCTGCTGAGCAGGACGCGCTCGGCGTGCCCGCCCTCGAGGAGGGTGAGGACGTCCTCGGCGTCGTCCACGCTCACGTACGCGCCGGTCTCGGCGATCTTGCGCTGGACCAGCGGGTCGCCGGTGCGAGCGCTGAGCCGCCGGGCGGGGACGTTCTGCGAGAGCAGGAGTTCCAGCAGTTCCAGGCCGCCCGTCGCCACCGGGAGGTCGGTACGCAGCGAGGCGCGGGCGGCGGCGGTGACGGCCCGCTCCTCGGCGGGGGTGGGCGTCTCGTCCCACGCGGCGGCGACGATGACGCCCGGCCGCGCGCCCGTCCCGTCGAGTCCGGCGCCGATCTCGTGCAGCAGGTCGGCGGTCAGGTCCTCCACGCCGTACCGCGTGACGGCCTCACCCGCGAACGGCTGCGCGGCGAAGCCGGTGGCGGCCACGATCGGGACCCGCGCGGCCATCGAGATCCGGGCGAGCGCCGCGGGGTCGCGGGCCATCCCGATGCAGCTGTGCTCCACGACGAGGCCCAGCGCCTGCTCCCTGCCGAGGTTCTTGACCTCGGCCAGCACGTATCGTTCCTCGTCCAGCCACCGATGGGGATCGGAGTCCACGCCGATCCCCCAGCGGGTGTCGGTGCGCAGGTGCTCGTACGGCAGCACCGGCCCGTCGATCTCTGCGACGGGGACGGCGCCCGTGACGGTCTGGATTCGGGGAAAATATGCGCCGGACATGAACGGACATTAACCGATTTTTTGCCGAAACTGCTCGCGAATCACATGATTCTTTACGTTCAGCGCGTCAACTCATCGTCTTGCCGCCGTTGACGGCGAGCCGCTGGCCGGTCACGAACCGGGCCCCGGGGGAGGCGAGGAACGCCACCGTCTCGGCCACGTCCGCCGGCACGCCCATGTGGCCCAGCGGGACGTCGCGCAGGTAGCCGGTGTAATCCTCCGGCGGGACGTCCGCGTGCCGCTCCACGGGGATCCAGCCCGGCTCGACGGTGTTCACCGTGATCCCGTACGGCCCCAGCTCCCGGGCCCACGACCGGGTGAGCCCGTGCATCGCGGCCTTGGCGGCGACGTAGTGCCCGAACTCCGGGTTGCCGAGATCCGCGACCTCGCTGCCCACGTTCACGATCCGGCCGGAGCCGGCCTCGCGCATGCCGGGCAGCACGGCCTGCAGGATCAGCAGCGGGGCCTTGACGAAGAAGCGGAGCTGGCCGAGGTGGTCCTCCCAGGTCTGCTTCTCCACCGGCATCAGCGGCTGGGGGCCGGTGGCGTTGTTGACGACCACCTCGACGTGCCCGATCGCGGCCACGCCCTCCCGTACGGACTCCTCGTCGGTGACGTCGAACCGGGCCAGGCGGGCCGAGCCGCCGGCGGCGGTGATGCGCTCGACGACGGCGGAGGCCCCGGCCGTGTCGTTGGCGTAGTTGACGGCGACGTGCCAGCCGTCCGCGGCGAGCCGTTCGGCGATGACGGCGCCCAGGCCTCGTGAGGCGCCGGTGACCAGTGCGGTACCCATGACAAGCGTGCCTATCACAGATCACGTAGGGCAGGATGGGGCGCATGGATGAGATCGCCGCTCTGGTGGACCGGGCCGAGATCGTGGACGTCGTCACGGCCGTCTTCGACACCGTGGACGCCAAGAACTGGCCGGTGTGCCGGGAGCTGTTCGACGACGAGGTGGACGCCGACTTCACCAGCCTCAACGGCGGGGAGCCCGCCCGGATCAGCGCCGACGCCCTCGTGGACGGGTGGCGCACCGGCCTGCACGCCCGCAAGCAGAGCTTCCACACCGTGAGCAACTTCGCCGTGACGGTGGACGGCGCCGAGGCGCACGTGACCACCAAGGGGTACTCCTACAACCTGCTCGACGCCGCGCTCGGCGGCGGCATGTTCGAGGTGTGGGGCGTCTACCGGCTCCGGCTCGTACGGCAGGCCGAGGGATGGAAGGTCGCGGCCTTCGCGTTCGACGCCTGGCACACCCGCGGCGACGAGGCGGTGCGCACGCACCGGCTGGAGGGCTAACGGGTGATCGCCGGGACCTCGGTGTGCAGCCGCCGCAGGACCCGGCGGAACGCCCAGATGGACGCGACGAAGGCCAGGCCGGTGACGACGGCGACGGCGGCGGTGCGGATGATCAGGTAGTCGCCGATCGACTCGTGCAGCAGCAGCCAGATGCTCATGGCCGAGTTGACCAGGAGGACGAACGCCCACAGCAGGGTGATCCGGGCGAAGAAGGTGCGGACGCGCTCGTGCCGCAGCATGAACGACGGCAGGTGGATGTAGTCGAGGGTGAGCCGCTGGACCAGCGGGCGGCGCATCCGCACCGAGGCCAGGAGAACCAGGCTGATGCAGATCGTGCCGAGCTCCGGCTGGATGAAGTAGAGGACGGGGCTGCCGGTCCACAACCCGATCACGGTGCGGAAGGTGATCGCGATCGTCGCCATGATCATCGTTCCCGGCACGGGCTGACGCCGGATGAGCCGCCACAGGACGCCCAGGTAGACCCACGCCACCGCGGCCATCAACGCGCCGCGCAGCCCGAGCACCGCGAGGGCCGCGTAGAAGACCACGAGGGGAGCCACCACGCCTTCGAGGAGCCGGGGCACTGCCTGCTTGATCAGCGCGGTGAGCCGTGGCAATGCGAAAGGCGTGTGGTTCATGGTGACTCCAACGGGCCGGTGGGGGAGACCGACGCTGTAGTTGGGCAACGCGCCTACCCGGACATAGCGGATGGAAACGCCCGGGTTGGGCGGCTTCGTCGGTGGCTTACCGTACCTGACCGCCAGTCTTGCGGGGGCCGAATGCGCGAAGCGCCCCCGCGTTCCATAACGGTACGGCATACCTCTCGCGGGCGTCCTGCCGGATGGAAAACCCCTGATCAGCGCTTTACCGGGGGCCGCTGGGCGCTTTCCCCGGCGGGCGGTGAACGCGGGTTACGTTGACGGCATGGACTCAGGTTTCGGCTACTTCGCAACGGATGATGCGGTTCGTCCTGATGCCTTGGCCCGGCTCGTCGAGCAGCGCGGCCACACGGCGCTGCTGTTCACCGAGCACACGCACATCCCGGTGCCGCCCGGCGGCCAGACGCCGAAGGACGAGTGGGGAGGCGAACTGCCCCGGCGCTACTGGCACAGCTACGACCCGTTCATCGCCTCGATGGCCGCGGGCGCGGCGACGACCCGGCTGCGCGTGGGGACGGGCATCTGCCTGGTGCCCGAGCACGAGCCCATCGGCCTGGCCAAGACGGTGGCCAGCGTGGACAACCTGACCGGCGGACGGTTCGAGTTCGGCGTCGGCGCCGGATGGAACCGCGAGGAACTGCGCCATCACGGCGTCGATCCGGCCCGCCGCTTCGCCGTGCTGCGGGAGCGCCTCCGGGCGATGCAGGAGATCTGGACCCGTGACGAGGCCGAGTTCCACGGTGACTTCGTGTCCTTCGATCCGATCTGGTCGTGGCCCAAACCGGCGCAGAAGCCGTACCCGCCGATCCTGGTGGGCGGCGTCGGGCCGCGCGTGTTCGACCGCGTGCTCGCCTACGGCGACGCGTGGCTGCCCAACTACGGCCCCGGGATCCTGGAGCGCGTCCCCGAGTTGTTCCGGCGGGCCGAAGAGGAGGGCAGGCACGTCGAGGTCGTGATGCTGTCCGCGCCGTCCGACCCCGGCGCGCTGGAACAGTGCGAGAAGGCCGGTGTCGCCCGTGTCATGGCCTGGCTGCCGTCGGCCGGGCTTGACCGGATCCAGCGGGCGATGGACGCCTTCGAGAACGCCCTCGCCGACCTGCGCGGCGAGTGAGCACGTCCGGCGGCGGGTGAGCACGGCCGGCGGCGGGTGAGTGTCAGCTAGCTCAGCGTCGCGGTGGCCAGCTTGGCGCCGAAGCCGAGGAAGAGCGCGCCGACCCCCGAGGTGAGTCCGGCGGCCAGCTTGCGGCGGCGCCGGAAGTGGCTCGCGAGGAACGTGCCGCCGAAGATCAGCGTGCTCAGGTAGGTCACGCTGAAGACCTGCACGATCAGCGCGAGGATCAGGAACGACAGCGCCGGCGCGCCGTACGACGGGTCCACGAACTGCACGAAGAACGCCACGAAGAACAAGATGGCCTTGGGGTTGAGCAGGCTGATCGTGAACGCCTTGCGGAACGGGTTGCCCACCGGCGCGGGGACCCCCTCCTCCGCGGCCTGGGCCGCCTCCGTGACCTGGGCCGGGGCCCCGTCACGGGAGGCCCGCAGGGAGCGCCAGGCGCCGCGGAGCATGCCGAAGCCGATCCACGCCAGATAGATCGCGCCCGAGTACTTCACGATCGAGAACAGGACGGGCGTGGACTTCAGCAGCGACGCGACCCCCGCGGCCGACAGGAACATGAGGACCGAGTCGCCGGCGAAGACCCCGGCCGCCGCCCGGTAGCCCTGCCGCACGCCGCGCTGGGCGGCGGTGGAGAGCACGAACAGCGAGTTCGGCCCGGGCAGCAGGATGATCAGGAACGATCCCGCGATGTAGGTCCAGATGTTGGTGATGCCGAAGAACATGCCCGCTCCCGTCAAGAAACCGCATGTCCTGTTATAGCCCTATCCAGGCGCCGGTCACAGTCAGTAGATTCCTATTGACTTGGTAGGGAACACAGGAGAATCCTGGGGTGCATGACGTTGTGGAAGCCTGACCCCACCTTCTATCCCTCGCCAAGGGACGCCGCGGAGGCGCCGCCGGAGAAGCTGGCCTACGTGGCCGCCTTCGACCGGTCGGCCCAGCGGCCCGACGCGCTCGCCGTGCTCGACACCGACCCCGGCTCCCCGTCGTACGGGACCGTGGTCGGCTGGACCGACCTGCCGTACACGGGGGACGAGCTGCACCACTTCGGCTGGAACGCCTGCAGCAGCGCGCTGTGCCCCTACGCGCCGCACCCGCACGTCGAGCGGCGTTACCTGATCGTCCCCGGCCTGCGGTCGTCGCGGATCTACGTGTACGACACCAAGGACCGGGTCAGCCCGGAGCTGGTGAAGGTCATCGAGGCCGAGGAGCTGGGCAAGCGGGCCGGCTACTCCCGCCCGCACACCGTGCACTGCGGCCCGGAGGGGCTGTACGTCAGCGCGCTCGGCGGCTACGGCGACGACGGGCCCGGCGGGATCGCGATCCTCGACCACAACTCGTTCGACGTGCTCGGCCGGTGGGAGGTGGACCGCGGCCCGCAGTACCTGGCCTACGACTTCTGGTGGCACATCAACCACGACGTGCTGATCACCTCCGAGTGGGGCACGCCCTCCATGATCGAGGACGGCGTCGTCGGTGAGCTGCTGCTCGGCCGCAAGTACGGCCACAAGCTGCACTTCTGGGACCTGCGCAAGCGTAAGCACGTCCAGGAGGTGGACCTCGGCGACCAGCACCAGATGGCGCTGGAGCTGCGACCCGCCCACGACCCGACCAAGACGTACGGCTTCGCCGGGGTCGTCGTCAGCGTCGAGGACCTGTCGGCCTCGGTGTGGCTGTGGCACAAGGAGGGCCAGGGCTGGGCCGCGCAGAAGGTGATCACCATCCCGGCCGAGCCCGCCTCGCCCGACGACCTGCCCGACGTGCTCAAGCCGTTCGGCGCGGTGCCGCCGCTGGTGACCGACATCGACCTGTCGGTGGACGACCAGCGCCTGTACGTGTCGTGCTGGGGCACCGGCGAGCTCAAGCAGTACGACGTGTCCGACCCGTTCAAGCCGGTCGAGATCGGCTCGGTCCGCCTCGGCGGCATCGTGCGGCGGCAGGCGCACCCGGCCGCGCCGGACGAGCGGCTCGCCGGCGGGCCGCAGATGGTCGAGGTGAGCCGCGACGGCCGCCGGGTCTACGTAACCAACTCGCTGTACGGAGCCTGGGACGACCAGTTCTACCCCGACGGCGTGGGCGCCTGGATGGCGAAGATCGACGCCGACTCGTTCACGCTGGACGAGCGGTTCTTCCCGCACGGCGACGACTTCCGCGGCCTGCGCCCGCACCAGACCCGGCTCCAGGGCGGCGACGCCTCCTCCGACTCCTACTGCTACCCGTGACGCTGACCGCCGTCATCCTGCTCGGCGCCTTCCACGGGATCAACCCCGCGATGGGCTGGCTGTTCGCCGTCGCCCGGGGGTTGCAGGAGCGCAGCCGCGACCTGCTGCTGCAGTCCCTGCCGGTCATCGCGCTGGGCCACCTCGCGTCGGTGGCCCTCGTGGTGGCCGCCGTGTCGGCGACCGGGTCGCTCGTGACGGCCACGGCGCTCGCGATCGGGGCGGGCGTCGTGCTCGTCGGGTTCGGCCTGTGGCACCTGCTCGCCCGGCGGCACTTCCGCTGGGTGGGCATGCGGCTGTCGCTGCCGCAACTCGCCGCCTGGTCGTTCCTGATGTCGTCGGTGCACGGCGCGGGCCTGATGCTGCTGCCCGTGCTGACCCGCATGCCGGCGAGTCACCACGGCCACATGATGTCCGGCGGGATGCTCGTCGCCGGGGTGCACACGCTCGCGATGTTCCTCACGGCGACCGTCGTCGCCGTCGTGGTGTACGAGTTCCTCGGCGTCGCCGTCCTGCGCCGGGCCTGGTTCAACCTCGACAGGATGTGGGCGTTCGCCTTGGTGGGGGCGGGCGTCGTCACCCTGGTCGGTGCCATCTGAGCGACCGTGCGGCGAACGCGCGGCGGCCGGGCGTCGCGGGCCTCCGGAGGCCTGGCAGGATTGACCGGCGTGCGGGTTCGTCTCCTCGGCGCGCTCGAGGTCCTCGATGACGACGGGGCTCCGGTCGCCGTCGCGGGCGCGCGCGTGCGCGCGCTGCTGGCCGTGCTGGCCCTGCAGCCGGGCCGCCTCGTCCCGGCCGACCGGCTCGTGGACGCGCTGTGGGAGGACGGCCCACCGGCCAACGCCGCGAACGCGCTGCAGACGCTGGTGAAACGCCTGCGCGCGGCGCTCGGGCGGTCCGGTGCGGTGCTGTGGCGCGACGGCGGGTACGTGCTCGGCGTCGAGCGGCGCAGGTCGACGCCCACGTGTTCACCGCACTGACCCTGCCGTACGCGACCGGGAAGGCGCCGGACGCCGAAGCCCCCGATGCTGACCTGGACGAGGCGTGCGCGGTGCTGGACGAGGCGCTGGCGCTGTGGCGCGGTCCCGCCCTGGCCGACCTGCGCGCGGTGCCCTACCTGGCGGCCGCGGCGACCCGGCTGGAGGAGCGGCGGCTGGCCGTGGTCGAGGCCCGCGCCGCCGCTTATCTCGCGCTCGGCCGTGAGGTGGACCTGTCGGCCGAGGTGGCCGCCCATCCGCTGCGCGAGCGGCTGTCCGCTCTGGAGATGCGCGCGCTCGCACGATCGGGCAGGCAGGCGGCGGCGCTGGCCCTGTACGAGCGGGTCCGGCGGGCGCTCGCGGACGAACTCGGCGTCGATCCGGGTCCTGAACTGCGGGCCGCCCATCTCGACGTGCTCCGCGGGCAGGTCCCTGCGGCGCCTCCCCGGCAATCGAAGGGCGCCGAGCACACCGCCAGTGGCAGCGTCGGGGGCACCGCCGGCCGCACAGGACGGCGCGCGGGCAGGGTGTGGGCGCCGCCGACGACCTTCGTGGGCCGCGAGGAGGAGGTCACGCACCTGTCGGCCCTGCTGCGCGACTCCCGGCTGGTCACGATCGTCGGGCCGGGTGGGGCGGGCAAGACACGCCTGGCGGTCGAGACCGCCCTGCGCGCCGCAGGCAACGGCGCCGCCGGGGGAGGGCGGCTCCGAAGCGGGCGGGCACGGCGAGAGCGGGTACGGGGAGCGCGGATACGGCAAGGGCGCGTGGCTGGCCGAGCTGGCTCCCCTGACGGACCCCGCGGACGTCGTGCGGTCCGTGCTCGAAGCGCTGGGTGCCGACGCCGAGCCGCGCGTGGGCGGGGACTGGCGGCGCGACCCGCCGGACCCGGCCGAGCGCCTGGTCGCCTCCCTCGCCGGGCGCGAGCTGCTGATCATCCTCGACAACTGCGAGCACGTGATCGACGCCGCGGCGGGCCTGGCCGAGCTCGTGCTGCGCCGCTGCCCGGGGGTGCGCGTGCTGGCGACCAGCCGCGAGCCGCTCGGGGTGCCGGGGGAGACGCTCGCCCCGATCCCGCCCCTCGGCCTGCCCCCGGAGGGCGTCACCCCCGGCGAGGCGGGTGGGTATCCCGCCGTACGCCTCCTGCTGGACCGCGCCCGCGCGGTGAGCCCCGGCTTCGCCCTCGACGAGCACACGACCCCGCACGTCGTCACGATCTGCCGCCGCCTCGACGGGATGCCGCTGGCCATCGAACTGGCCGCGGCGCGGATCAGGGCGCTCGGCTCCGAGCGGCTCGCGGCCCGTCTCGGCGACCGGTTCCGCCTGCTGACCGGCGGGAGCCGTACGGCCCTGCCGCGGCACCGGACGCTGAGCGCGGTCGTCGAGTGGAGCTGGGACCTGCTCACGCCCGAGGAGAGGACGATGGCGGAACGGCTCGCGGTGTTCGCCGGCGGCGCCGCGCTGGACGACGCGGAGCTGGTCTGCGGGGACGACGGGCTCGACGTGGTGGCGGTGCTGCCGTCCCTGGTCGACAAGTCCCTGCTGGAGACGCCGGGCGACGGCCGGTTCCGGATGCTGGAGACGATCCGCGCGTACGCGCTCCAGCGGCTGACGGGCAACGGTGAGCTCGACCGCTACCGGCGCCGGCACGCGGCGCACTTCCTGCGGCTCGCCGAGGAGGCCGAGCCGCGCCTGCGCGGAGCCGGGCAGCTGGAATGGATGGCCAGGCTGACCGCCGAGCAGGACAACCTGAACGCCGCCCTGCGCTGGGCCGTCGACTCCCGGGAGGCGGAGACCGCGCTGCGCCTGTGCGGCACGCTGAGCTGGTATTGGTGGCTGCGCGGGCACCGCGGTCAGGCGGCCGACTGGGCGGGGCAGGTCCTCGAACTCGTCCCCGAGGGCCCGTCCGCCGGGCTGGTGCGCGCCTACGCCGGGTGCAGGTTCGCGGTCACGGTCACGCGGCTCGGCACGATCTGGATGGAGCCCGGCCGGCTGGAGGAGATCCGCCGGGAGCTCGGCGATCTCGTCGAGGCGGCCCGGCGCGAGGGCCCGGTGCACCCGATGCTGCCGATCCTGCGGGCGGTCGTGACGGCGATGGCCGGACGCAGGGAGGAGGCGGCCGAGATGCTCGACGCGTACGCCGCCTCGGACGATCCCTGGCTGGCCGGCTCGGCGCTGATGATCAGGGGCGGGTCGCTCGGCCTGCCCGGCGACAGCGAACGCGACGTCGAGGAGGCGGTGCGCCGGTTCCGGGCGCTGGGGGAGCGCTGGGGGCTCAGCGAGGCCCTTCTCACGCTGGCCACGCTCCGCGCCCGCCGGGACGCGCCGACGGCGGACCTGATCGACGAGATCGCCGGACTGACCGAAGGATGGGTCAGCGCGGACGACACGATCTCCACGCTGACCCGCCTGGCCGAGCTGCGCCTTCGGTCGGGCGACGCCGAGGGCGCGGCGGCGGACGTGGCGGCCGCCCGCTCCCACGTGTCCGCCGGGGTGTCGCCGTACGCGCTGGTGCAGGTGAGCATGGGCGAGGCGAAGGTGGCCCGGAGCAGGGGAGACCTCGACGGCGCGGTGGCGGCGCACGAGGAGGCCCTGGCCGTGCTGGAGGCCCACCCCGCCATCCCGCAGCAACTCGGAACGGCGTACGCCGAATACGGCAGGGCGCTGCTGGCCAAGGCGACCTCGACGGCGCGCTCGCGCGTCATCACGTGGCGCTGCGCGCCCTCGGCGCCACTCCCGACCTGCCAGTTCTCGCGACCGTGCTGGCCGGGCTGGCCATGATCGCCCTGGCCGGGGGCGACGCGAAGCGTTCCGCGGTGCTCTTCGGCGCGGCCGACGCCGCCCACCCGGGCTGGCGGGCGGACGCGGGGCCGCCGAGGCGCTGGAGTCGGCGCGCGAGGCGGCGGGCCCGGACTTCCACGCCGCCTACGAGCGCGGCCGTACGGCGCCGCGCGAGGACCTCGGCCTGCCCGCCACCGGAAGCAGCAGGTAGGACGCTGCGCTGATCGTGATCCGCGCGCTGCCGGGATGCCGGAGCGGCCGGAAGACCATTTCATCCCGGATCGAGCCGGCGCGGCGTGCCAGTTGCAGAGGCGCGTAGCCCGCCGACGGCAGCCGGGTGACGCCTCTCCGGAGTGTTCACCGGATCCTCCGGGTGTAGGCGCGTACGGCGAGCGGGACGAAGCACGCGGTGACGGCGGCGGCCCACGCCAGCGTGATCCAGACATGCGTTCCCACGGGAGCGCCGGTGAGCAGGGCGCGGACGGCGTCGGCCAGGTGCGAGACCGGGTTCACCGACGACCACCAGCGCAGCACGCCCGGCAGGTTGTCCGGCGGGATGAACGCGCTGCTGCCGAACGTCAGCGGCAGCAGGACGGCGGTCGCCGTGCCCTGCATCGAGGCGACCGACTTGGCCTTCAGCCCGAGCCAGGCCGACACCCAGCTCAGCGCCAGCGTGAACAGCAGCAGGAGGGCGAGGCCGGCCAGCGCGTCCAGGGGCGCGACCGTGATCCGGAACCCGGCCGCGATCCCGGCGAGCAGGGCCACCAGGATGGTCACCGCCGTCGTCAGCGCGTCCGCGGTCACCCGCCCGACGAGCGGGGCGGAGCGGGCGATCGGCATGCTCCGGAACCGGTCGAACACGCCGTTCACGATGTCCTCGGCGAGGTTCATGCCCGTGGTGTTCGTCGAGATGAGAGCCACCTGCGTGAGCACGCCGGGCATCAGATAACGCGCGGCGTGCTCGGGGTCGCCGGACATGGCCCCGAACATCAGGACGAAGACCACGACCATGAAGATCGGCTGAAGCAGGAACTGGACGAGCCTGCCGGGCTCGTTCCTCAGCGGCACCAGGCTCCGCCAGGCGAGGGTCATGCCCTGCGCGAGCGCGCCCCGGCGCCCGCCCGTGGACGGGATCGCGGTCATCGCCTCCTCCCCGAGGTCGTGGTGTCGGTGAGAGCGAGGAACGCCTCGTCGAGCGTGGGCCTGCGGACGGCGTGCTCGGAGAGGGCGACACCGGCCTCCTCCAGCCGCCGGAACACGGCCGGGCTCACCGCCGAGTCCAGCAGCGGCACGCTGAGCAGCCCGTTCTCCCCGCGGTGCGGGGTCAGCCCGGTGACCTCGGCGAGGATCAGCTCCGCCTTCTCCGTGTCGTGCTCGGGCCGTATCTCCAGCCGCCGGTCGCCCGCCCTGGCCTTCAGCTCGCGTGGCGTGCCCCTCGCCGCCACGAGGCCGTGGTCGATCAGCACGATCTCGTCGGCGAGTTGGTCGGCCTCCTCCAGGTACTGCGTCGTGAGCAGCACGGTCGCCCCGCCCGCCACCTGCTCGCGCACGATCCGCCACAGGTCCGCCCTGGCGCGCGGGTCGAGGCCGGTCGTCGGCTCGTCCATGAAGACGATCGACGGCCGGCCGACCAGGCTGACGGCCAGGTCGAGCCGCCGCCGCATGCCGCCCGAGTAGGACCCCGCCGCCCGGTCGGCGGCGTCCTCCAGTCCGAACTCCGCGAGCAGCGCCGCCGCCCTGCCCCGGGCCTCGGTACGGCCCATGCCGAGCAGCCGCCCGATCATCACCAGGTTCTGCCGCCCGGTCAGCTTCTCGTCCACCGACGCGTACTGGCCGGTCAGCCCGATCAGCTTGCGCACCTCGGCCGGCGCCTTCACCACGTCGTGCCCGCCGACCGCCGCCCGGCCGCCGTCCGGGGAGACGAGCGTGGCGAGGATACGGACCGCGGTGGTCTTGCCCGCGCCGTTGGGTCCGAGCACGCCGAGCACCGAGCCCGGCGGCGCGGCGAGGTCGATCCCGGCCAGCGCGGCCTTGTCGCCGTATCTCTTCACGAGGCCGTGGGCCTCAATCGCGTACGTCATGGTCCGACGGTCGCCGCCCGCGCTGGCACGAAGCTGGCAGGGGACTGGCACGAAGCCGGCAGGGTCGCCGAACGCCCGTGGGGGTGAAACTTGCAGAGAAGCGGGGCATCATGGATAACCGCAGGTGGCGCCGCTGGAACGTGCCCGCCTGCGACATGAGCCGCGCATAATCCCGGCTTAAGACAGCGCTCCTTGTCCGCCCGGCGGCGCCGCCACTACGCTCCCGCGGCATTACTTTCCCTCCTCCGCGTCCCGTCGCGGAGGCTCGTCCTTGTTCGGAGCCCACCATGGGAGCGATCATGCGGGGCGCCTTCACCGTCGTGGTCCTGAGCGCCGTGCTGTCCTCGCTGTTCGTCGCCTGGTACGGCCCGGCCCGCGCCACCGAGACCGGCATCACGGCCCTCGGCCAGGCGCAGGCCAGGTCACGCGTCGTGGTGCCCAGGGCGGCCGCCGCACCGGCCGCGGGCGCGGTGGCCACG